>NZ_JAPQLM010000031.1:0-4910 GCF_028981765.1 Wolbachia endosymbiont of Drosophila seguyi | reverse complement strand
ACAAGCTTTAAAAGCACTACATTTTATATTACAATAGCTTTTTCACTTCTTTTTAGGTCCATGAAATTCACATTATCTTGGTTATTAGAGTACTTAGAAACCAATGCTAGTTTAGAAGAAATTACCGATAAATTAACTCACATAGGGTTAGAAGTAGAAGATGTGATCGATAATTCCAGATTGACTGGGTTTATCGTTGCAGAGGTATTAGAAGTCGTACCTCATCCAAATGCTGATAAATTAAAATTATGTAAAGTAGATGACGGAAGTAAAATTCTACAAATAGTTTGCGGAGCAAACAATGTTAGAGAAGGTATGAAAACTGTGCTTGCATCTCTTGGTAGCACATTGCCAGAAAGTGATTTCACAATCAAGCCCACAAAAATACGAGGAGTGCTAAGTGAAGGGATGCTCTGCTCTGCTTCTGAACTTGCGCTGGTTCAAGAGGAAAGTGAAGGAATAATCGAGCTTTCCGATGATTATAAAGTAGGGGATAAATTTTTCAATTGTGACCCTGTAATTGATATAAATGTTACTCCAAACCGTGGAGATTGCTTAGGCATTTATGGAATAGCTCGCGACCTTGCTGCAACTGGAATTGGGACATTAAAGACTTTAAGCATTCCACAACTTACCAGCTCCATAAATTCACCAATCGATGTTGAAGTTACTGACGGGGAAAGTTTTATTAGTGGAATATACATCGCCAATGTAAAAAATCAAGAAAGCCCAAAATGGTTAAAAGATAGGCTGGAATCGATAGGAATGCGCTCCATTTCTGCAATAGTTGATATCACGAACTATATTATGATATCTTTCAGCCGCCCAATGCACGCGTATGATGCAAAAAAAATAGAAGGAGAGCTCACAGTACGCAAAGCAAACGACGGAGAAAAATTTGCTGGTTTGAACGGTAAAGAATACTTATTAAACAAAGACATAAGCGTTATTGCAGGTGATAAAAATATTCATGGAATTGCTGGAATTATAGGTGGTAAGTGCAGTGAATGTACTCTTGAAACTACTGATATCTTTTTAGAGTCTGCTTGGTTCGATCCCATCTCTATTACTAAATCTTCAAGGCAGCTCGGCATCTCCACAGACGCTAGTTACAGATTTGCACGTTCAGTTGATCCTGAATTTACTTTTGATGGACTCAACCTTGCAGCTAAAATGATTCTGGACTTATGTGGTGGAGAAACCTCAAGCGTAGTGTCTGCTGGCAGTTTAGATAGTGCTGACACCAAGGTGAGCTTTGATTATCAGGATGTGAACAAGTTTGGAAGTGTGTCTGTATCGCCTGATGAGGTGCTTGATATCTTAACGAAACTAGGGTTTAGTATTGATAAAAAAACCGAAGGCAATTGGAATGTACAAGTACCAAGCTGGAGACCGGACGTGACAATACCGGCTGACCTAATCGAAGAAGTAACAAGGATATACGGCTATGACAAAATAAAAGAAGAACCACTACCAAATAATGTTGAAGAAGTAGATAGTACATACGACAATTTGCGTATTTTGATGACAAACAGAGGGCTTCATGAAGTGCTAACCTGGTCGTTTATGAGTGAATCAACAGCTGAAAAATTTGGTTACTCGAATAAGTTATTTATCATCGATAATCCGTTTAACAATAGCTTTAATATAATGAGACCAAGTATTATGCCAAATTTATTGCAAGTTACTGCTGATAATATTGCCCATGGAATATCTGATCTTGCAATCTTCGAAATCGGGCCGATTTACGATGGTGAAGCTCAGTCTAAGTATGTTTTAAGTGGAATTAGGTCAGGAAATAATTTACCGCGAAACCATTATAATACTGATAGGAAAGTAGATGTTTTTGACGCAAAGGCTGATTGCATAGCAGCTTTGGAGTTTTTTAACGTTAATTGTGATAATTTAACGATAGAGAAAGCAGAAAAAGAACATTACCACCCAGGAAAGTCAGGCACTCTCTCTTTTAAGAATAAAGTAGCAGGTTATTTTGGAGAGTTGCATCCTAATATATTAGATCTTTTTGATATCAAGCAAAAAGTTGTAGGTTTTGAGGTAATACTAGAAAATATTGAAAATTTACCTGTAAGTAGAAAGAAATTTATCGATTATAAATACCAAAGTGTAAAACGTGATTTTGCATTTATAGTCAATAAGGATGTGGAAGTAGGTAACATAATCAATGTGATAAAAAAAAGCTCAGAGCTCATCACAGAAGTTTTGATATTCGATGTATACCATGGAAATAATATAGAACCGAATAAGATGTCTATAGCGTTGTCAGTTACTTTTTGCTCTCCAATCCACACTTTAACTGAAAAAGAGATCCAAAAAGAATCAAGTGCTATAGTTAATTTAGTATGTGAAAATACCGGAGGAACTTTGAGAACTTATCGTTGAGTCACAATCATAGTTTCCTGCCGTTGCTGTGTCACACTTACTTCATCCAATTTATTTCCAATATTGAATTCAATATCCTTGAAAAATCTATCCCACATTCCATGCAAATGCTCTTCTATTTTAGGCCACACATCATTTTTAAATGTTACCCCATCATCAGAAAATAAATTACCTAAAAAGGCTCCAATACCTTCATAATTTGACTGAAAACATTGAAGAAATGTCTCTCCTTCTTTATAAGTATTATGTGCCACATTTAACGCTTTTCTCTCTGTAGTCTCTTTATAAGCATTTGATGCTCCAATCTTTATTGCACCAAACATAACTTTACTCCAGTTCTTAACTTTCTGTATACAACCTTCACTATTTCCTGGTATATTATTTATTATATTTTTTGTCAAATTGTCTATCAAAGGAGACAATAAATTTTGACTAAAATGTTTGATATTATCTTTTGTTTTAATTACAGGATATTTGATGCGTTTTTCTGCTAAACAGTACTCCAGTTCTGCTCTTTCTAATAACTTCTTGATTTCTTTTTCATCAAAAGTTTCAAGCTTGAATACCTTCAGTAAATCATCTTCTATTACTGCAAATTTTATTTTTTCACGAGACGTTAGTTCTTCTTTATAATCATTTTTTGTTTCTTCATTTATCAATAATTCTTTTTTGCCTAATTCTAACTGTTTTAATGCTTTCAGAATTTCTTCATTCCTTTTTAAGAGCACTTCTATTGATCTTGTACCCGGATGCCCTTTTTCCCTGTTATTTTGTTCAGCTTGTAAACGCTTATTTTGATCTTTGAGTGTTTGTTCTAATGTAGATTTTTCTAAATGTCCTTCATCTTGCACGCGAAAAGCTTCAATTATTTCTGCTAGACCTGATTCACCATATTTTCTTAATTTCTTGCATAAACGTAAAACACCCTTTTTTTGTTCTCGAAGTAACCTTTGCACTTTATATTTTTTTATTTCTAAATACATCTTTTCTATAAAGTCATTTATTTTAGCTGAAGCTTCCTTATCCGATGGAACCTTTACTTTTTTTTCTAAATCTTCAAGCTGCTTCCTTAGGCTTTGCTTCTCCTTATCCGGTATATCTGATTGACTTAACTTACCTTGAACTTTTTTCATTACTGATTTTATCAGCCTGCGCTCAATCTCTTGATCATCATATTCGAATTTAAAAAGGTCTTCTAACCCCCTTTTTAAGGTGTCATTTGTTAAGCTACTGTTTTCATGTATTTCTTTTAATTTCTTATATATATTGTTACACCTTGTTTGACCTATTCCTCTTAAACTCTCTAATTCCTGTCTCACTAAAGAATTTTTTATCTCATCTTCCAGCGAAAAATCTTCTCCCCGTCTATCTCGCTGAAACTTAATTGCTTGTATAAAGGCAACTTGATAAGCACTTTGTATTAAGTGACTTGTCAAATTAGGACCTATACTATCTACCACTTTCGACTTGAATTCGTTCAATAATTCCTTCAATTTATCATATGTAATCTCTTTCTTTTCTAGCTTTATCAGTTCTTCCATAGTCTTCGCAAATTCCTGAATAGAAGTTGCAAGCACATCCTTGATTTCATTGCGTAAGGGCTTAAGACCATTTTTTAAATTGATGTTAGTTGACAATTTCAGTACGATGCTATGCTCTGAATTCCGCGTCACATCAAACCACTTGTTATTTTCATTTTCATACAAATCTCTAAGCAATCGTTTAAATTGCGGTGGAAATTCTATTTCCATATCCCACGCAATATTTGGTCCAGTAACTTCCTTTTCATGAAAAGACACCTCAATATTTTGATGCTTATTAGAATACCGCCCCATACTTATTTTAAGAGCAGTAACTAAAGAGTGAGATAAATCTCTATTTAAAAGATAAAAAGTAGCCAAAGCAATTGTTGCAGGAACAACTAAGGCTACAAGTACAGCCATATTAACAAAAATTGCTATTGCAGCAAGAACACCATATGCCAATCTTTTTGGCACGCCAGTTTCACTCTTTTTTGTCTTATCTTCCCCTACACTGTCTTGTGCCTTGCTGTTTGCTTGAAATCTACTGCATACGACTAATCCCAGTACAGTAAAAGCAATATAAGGAAGCATGAAAACTGACAGAGCTAAATTTAATATTTTCTTTTCTGGGCAAGTTCTATTTATTTCCTTAAATATTTCGCTTGATATATTATACCAGGAAGTAAAAAAATCAGAGTTATAATCTTTATAATGAAATATACTGAGTGGAACGTTAAAATTAGCTAACGGCTCTTGTTCTTCCACAGCATCAAAAAATTCCTCTTCCTCTTCTGAAGTAGCAAGACCTAAATTATTCCCTTCTTCTACATTAGAAACAGCTTCCATAGCATCAAAAAACTCTTCTTCCTCCTCCAAAGTAACAACAGATTCTGCTTTACCTAAACCACCACTATTGTTAACAACTTCTTCATAATCATCTGCAACAGCTTTATTCATATTATAACCTTATCCAATTACCTTAAGTAT
>NZ_JAPQLM010000030.1:0-11638 GCF_028981765.1 Wolbachia endosymbiont of Drosophila seguyi | reverse complement strand
GAATATTGTGTGGCAATATCAATTTTAGGTGCTGGTGCATGGGGTACAGCAATCGCAATTTCATTAGGTAGTAAGAAAGATGTGATTTTGTGGACTCACAATGAAACTACATTTGAATCAATCAACGGGAAAAGAGAAAGTGACAAGCTACCCGGTTGTCGAATTTCTGATAATGTGTCAGTAAAATTGGCTATTGAAGACATAATTAATGCTTCAGTAACAATCCTCGCTGTTCCCACTCAGTCTCTGAGGAAGGTATGTCAGCAATTGCATAATTGTAATCTGAAAAAAGATGTAGCAATAATTTTAGCTTGTAAGGGAATAGAAAAGTCTACATTAAAATTACCTAGTGAAATAGTAAATGAAATTTTACCTAACAATCCTATTGCTATTTTTTCCGGTCCTAGCTTTGCTGTAGAAGTTGCAAGAAAATTACCCTATTCAATGGTTCTTGCATGCCAAAATAACACATTAGGTTCAAAGCTAGTATCAGAGCTGCAACAAGAAAATGTTAAATTGGAGTTTAGTAACGACATTATAGGAGTACAGATTTGTGCAGCGTTAAAGAACGTTTTTGCTATAGCGTGTGGGATTGTTCTAGGTAGTAAACTTGGGTTTAATGCTCATGCAGCATTGATTACGAAAAGTATGAGCGAAATTAAGGCTTTATACTCAGCAAAAATTGGTGACGGTAGTGTGGATATAAATACACTACTTGGGCCAGCATGTCTGGGTGACCTAATTATGACATGCACATCCTTGAATTCAAGAAACTTATCTTTTGGGTTTAAAATAGGTAATAGTGACAATGGCTTTAATGTTCAGCAGATTTTGTCAGAAGGCAAGTCAGTGATTGAAGGTTTTAGCACTGCTGAGTCCATATTTAATTTAGCAGGAAAGCTAAAGATAAAAATGCCTATATGTGAAGCGGTCTATAGATTATTGTATGAAAGCGCCTCTATAGAGGATACTCTTTCTGTTCTTATAAGTTAATTTTGTATTTGGATATATTGTGAAATTTTTATATAAATTAATATCAACGTGGTGGCTGTCTGGAACAGTAAAAAAAATGCCAGGTACTGTGGGTAGTTTGGCTTCTTTTCCGCTTGTTCCTGTAATCCTGAGCAACAAAATTTTAGGTGCAGCAATTATTTCTTTTTTATTCTTAATTGGATTATGGTCTACAGGTAATTATATAAAACATTACAAGACTTCATGTGATCCAAAAGAGGTAGTAATTGACGAAGTGGTTGGTCAATTGCTGACGATACTTTTAGTTTCGATATTGTTAAGCCAAGAGATGAATTGTTCTTCATTGTTGTTGTGCTTTTTTTCTTTTAGGTTTTTTGATATAATAAAAACGTGGCCTATAAATTTAATCGATAAAAATACCAAAGGTCCTTTAGGTATTATGCTAGATGACGTTATAGCTGCAATTTTAGCCTGTGTTCTTATAGGAGCCTTTTATTGTTTATTGTTGGTGTATGCAGGATAAAAAAATTTATTATTCAAGCTTAATTGTTCAAAATCTAAAGGATTATATACTGTACACAGCGAATTTATCTGAGTGGGAAGTGCACGATGAATTTGATAACATCATATTTACAATAAATGGTACCAGGGAGTCATTATTTAATTTTGTGTTCTGTGGAGATCAATGTACCGAGCTTTCTATACAAAAAACTCTAGATTATCTCAGAACAAGAGATATAGAAGCAACATGGGTAATAAATTCACATATGAAAATAAGAGATATTTTAGAAAAGTGTGAAATAAAACACGTTAGCACACCAAAAAAAGCTTTCCTTAATATGAAAAATTACTTTTTACCTGCTGATGTTATTCCAAACTTGAGGTTAAATGCTGTGAATGGTAGCAACCTCTTAGAACAGTTAGATCTACACACTTCTAAAATTTTTTATCATGGCGTTGGAATTGTCAGCACATTTTTTCGCGGATTATCAAATTATGATGATAAGAACTCAAGATTAAGATTTTTTCTTGTAACACTAAATAATGAAATTATTGGGACATGCGGTCTTTATGTTCAAGATAGCGTAGCTGGTTTTTATAGTGATGGAGTTTTACCAATTTACAGGAATCGTGGAATAGGTACCCAAATGGTTTTAGAAAGAATAAAGATAGCTAAACAGCTTGAATGCAAATATATAGTAGCACATTGTATGAAATCTTCTGTGAACCTTTATAAGAGATTGGGCTTTCAAATGTTAGGCAATCTTTACTTATATACCTCTTCAGCATAATTCTGAGCGGTTACAAATTTTTACATTTGTTTTAAAAGTGCTATGTTTTTTTTGTATGAAGTGGTTTTAATATTGATTCTAATATTATTCCTTCTCTCTTATTCTAAATTAAAAATTAGTAATAAGATTAAGAACTTACAGCATCAAAATGTTATCATAAATAATTTAATTGATACTGTGAATGATGGGTTTTATATTTGGGATGCAAAAAAACGTATAGAAAAGTTCTCTCCCAATTTACTAATTTTGCTTAATACTGTTTTTTACTCATTTAATGAGTTTGTGAATTTTTTTGAGCAATCAGAAAGCTTAATCAAAAATTTTGTTGAGGCAAAGGAAATAAATAAATCTTTTACTCTAGATTTAAAGTCAAAAGACAGTGAGGTTTATTGCATATGTTACGGTAGAAGCATAATAGATGATTCTAACAATGTGATAGGTGTGCTGTTATGGATAAGGAATGTCTCAGACTGTAAGATAAAGGCTAACGGACTTGAGTTAGAAAATAGTAAGCTTACACAGGAAGTGGAGAGCTATAAAAACGTTTTCAACTCTTTACCATTTCCAATACTAAGATATAACAAGAGTAGAAAGGTGGAATTTTATAACTTGTTTTATGATAAATATGTAGATGGTTCTAAGAAATTTGCTATTACCGGTAGCGCTCATAGCACAAAACCAGGAAGACATGTCATAACTTATAAGAACGAACCTAAGGTTTTCGATTTTGTTAAAATTCCAATACAAGGTTCTGGTAGCATAGTAATGTATGGGAAAGATGTTAGTGATGCAGAGAAATTATATACTGAATTAAACAGTTATTTAGCTACACAGAAAAATTTGCTTGAGAGGTTACCGGTTGCTATAGTAATATATAGTAAGAATCAAAAGCTAAAATTTTATAATAATGCTTTTATAAAAACCTTTCAATTTGACCCAAAATTTTTGGCATCTTACCCAACTTATCACGAAGTTATGCTTTACCTCTTCGAATCTAAAAAGCTTTTAGAAAAAGAGGATTTTCAAACTATGAGTAACCAAAGACATGAGTTGTTCAAAAAATTATTTGAATCGTACGATGATACGATGCACTTCACAAACGGAAAAGCGTTCAGGGTATTAACAATACCCTACGCTTCGGAAGGTTTGCTGTTCTCTTACGAAGAATGCAAAAGATAATACTTAAACTCCTTCTCTCTCTACCATGAGCTGTTTTACTTTCGCTATTGCTCTTGCTGGATTAAGTCCTTTAGGACAAGTTTTTGTGCAATTCATTATTGTATGACAACGATACAACTTGAATGGGTCGTTTAAAACATCAAGTCTTTCACCTGTCTTATTATCACGGCTGTCAGCAATCCATCTGTAAGCTTGTAATAGTATTGCTGGTCCTAAAAATTTATCACTATTCCACCAGTAGCTTGGGCAACCAGTCGAACAGCAAGCACATAATATACAGTCGGACAAGCCATCTAATTTTTTTCTATCTTCAGAAGATTGAGAGTATTCTTTATTTGGTAGGGCAGGCTTATCTGCTTGTAACCAAGGTTTAATTGATTTGTATTGCTCATAAAATTGGCTCAAATCCGAGACTAGGTCCTTTATTACATACATGTGAGGTAATGGATATATTTTTACGTCACCTTTTATATCATGTATAGATCTAGTACATGCAAGAGTATTGGTTCCGTCAATATTCATGGCACAAGATCCACATATGCCTTCTCTACAAGAACGTCTGAAAGTTAAAGTCGAATCTATTTCATCCTTTATTTTTATTAATGCATCAAGTACCATAGGGCCACAACTATCCATATCAATAAAAAATGTGTCTATTCTAGGGTTTTTCTCGTCATCAGCAGACCAACGGTAAATTTGAAATCTTCTGATGTTTTTTGCTCTAGCAGGAATAGGATAAATTTTGCCCTTTTGATTAATTTTAGAATTCTTTGGCAAAGAAAACTGAACCATATCACTTACCTTTTATTGTTTATAGCTAAAACCCTTTGTAGATAACATATTTTATTATCATCTACTATATTTTTATTAAATTCCTTTTAAATCGCACACATATTGTAGCCAAGCGAAGCTAAAATCTCTCTTTCTAGATTTTTCATTATAATTTCTTCATCTTTTTTTTGGTGATCATAACCAAGTAAATGCAGTAATCCATGCACTAACATGTGTGCAATGTGAGCAAGAATGGGTATATAATACTCATGCGATTCTCTTTTTATTGTGTCTATTGAAATTGCTATGTCTCCTAAATCGCACTCATTAGACAATTGTTCATACGGAAATGATAGTACGTTAGTTGGCTTATCCATTTCTCTAAATTTTAAATTAAGTTGATGTAGCAAGTCATCATCAGCCAGAGCTATTGATATATTTGGTTTATAGTGGTCTATTTTTAATGCTTTTAGAGAAGCATTGATGACACCTAATACAAAATTTTTAGGATTTTCTATAATGCTGCACCATTTCTTGTCAAGAATATTTACTTCTAACATGAGTGACACATCAGTAAGGGTGTCATGCAAATAGCTGACACTGGAATCCAAAAAAGAAGAGTTATAGACCCTTGTGTCATGTACACAACTGTACGAATATTGTACACTAGAAGGATGTCATCCCAGTGTCTAGGCACTGGGATCCAGGAATTTTGATTAGACATCAAGTTAGTGAATATAAAAGTAGCTAATCTTATATTAAAACACAACGGCTTTAATGTGGTTGCATTAAGGCTGGATTCCAGTGTCAAGCACTGGAATGACACCTTTGTGTTTGATGCAAAATCGGCTATAACGTTTAATGCACTGCCTTCGAGACAAATATTCATACAGCTGTGCGTTGTGTGCTGAGATGACATCATTTAGGAACTGAAATGACAGGTATTACACATCACTCATCCTTATTATTTCATTCCATTCAATTTCCGAAACTGGGGCAATTGATAAACGTGGTTGTTTTAATATAGTCATATTTTTCAAAAGTGGGTTTTGTTTTATATTATTTAACGTTACTTGGTTATTTAAAGGTTTCAAAAACTTTACATTCACTAATCCGAACTTGGGATCATTAACATGATAATACTCTTTAAATACTTCAACGATTCCAAGTATTGCTTTCTCTTTACCTGTATGATAAAAAAACGCAAGATCGCTTGCTTTCATAATTTTCATGTAATTTTGAGCTTGATAATTGCGCACACCATCCCACTCAACTACCTGCTCCTTTTCCATTTTTTGCCATGAGTATTCACTTGGCTCTGACTTAAGTAGCCAAAATTGCATTATTTTTTTCTTCTTAAGTAAGCTGGTATATCATAGATATTGCTGCCCCACTTAGCTCCTTCGCTTACCTGTTCAGCTGGTTTTGTTTCCAGTGTTTTGTCTTGTGTACTTTCACTTTGACTATATGGCCACTTAAATTTCTCTTTCTCTGAGTCTTCGCTCTGACTTATAGGTGAAGTTTCTGATTTATTATTGCGACCATCAATGCCAGTTGCAAGAACAGAAACTCTAACTCTTCCCTCCATCGCTTGATCAAAAGTAGCACCAAATATTATATTTGCATTTTCATCTACTTCTTCACGCACTCTATTGGCTGCAGCATCAACTTCAAACAGAGTCATATCTCCGCCACCAGTAATGTTAATTAATATTCCTTGCGCACCTTTCATTGATACATTATCAAGCAATGGATTAGATATTGCAGCCTCTGCAGCACTAATTGCTCTATCTTCTCCTTCTGCCTCTCCGGTGCCGATCATCGCTTTGCCCATCTCGCTCATTACTGTTTCTATATCAGCGAAGTCAAGATTGATAAGCCCTGGCATGACCATCAAGTCAGTTACTCCTCTGATGCCAATGTGCAGAACATTATCAGCAAGTTTAAATGCATCAGAAAATGTAGTTTTTTCATTTGCAATTCTAAATAAATTCTGATTTGGAATGACAATAAGTGTATCCACGTATTTTTGCAGTTCTTCAAGTCCAAGCTCTGCAATGCGCATACGGCGCACACCTTCAAAACCGAACGGTTTAGTTACAACTCCAACAGTCAATATCTTTTTTTCTTTTGGCGCTCTATCCTTAACTGCGGCTCTTGCTTCTCTGGCTGCTTTTGCAATTACCGGTGCTGCACCGGTTCCAGTACCACCGCCCATTCCTGCTGTGATGAAAAGCATATGACTATCTTTTATATGCTCCATAATCTCATCAATTGACTCTTCTGCTGCACCTTTGCCAACATCAGGCAAAGCACCAGCACCAAGCCCCTTAGTTAAATTAATGCCAAGCTGAATTTTTTTATCACATAACGACTTTTCTAGTGCTTGAGCATCGGTATTTGCGACAACAAAATTCACTCCTTGCAAATTAGATTGGATCATGTTATTCACAGCATTTCCACCAGCACCACCCACTCCCACAACGGTAATCCTTGGGTGTAATATAGGCAACTCCGGCAGACTAAGATCAATAGACATTTAAATTACTCAAATTTAGCGAATTCACTTGATAATAAGTTACCGCTTTTTTAATAATATGCAAATACTTTTCACTTCTATAGGCGTAAATAGTAAACGGGATTTACTTGTTCTTAACATTTATACTAATAAGTGCCGTTAATTATAATAACTAGATTCTTAGATGACATCACTTAACCGATGCAAAAAATAGAAAACGTTTATAAAAAGGGACAGAAACCTATCCCTTTTTATTTTGTTGAAGATTATGATATTGTCTGACCTTTCCCTTTCCCTTTCAATGCTTCAACTGCAACATCTTTTAATTTTGAGGCAACTTGATATGTTCCATAAACAGCAGCAACTGCAGCAATTGCCATTATGGCACCCGCAACTATCTGACCAGCAACACCTGTTCCGATAAATCCAGGTAATGAAGCAGCTATTGCTTGATTTGTTCCAACAAAGTAACTGGCAGTCTTAGCAAGAAACCCAGAAGCTTCTGCTGCACTAACAAAGCCTGCTTTCATATGCATTGCTGTAAAGACAACACTTGCAACTGCAAGCGAAAATAATGCCGTTCTCCCTTTATTATGCATAGCGTACTGACCGGCTCCACTAGCAGCAGCAGGAATTCCCCAGTATTTTTTAGCTTGCATATATCCTACTGAAATAGCATGAAAAACGCTACCCCCTTCTCCATACTTACAATTTGTTAATGCCATAACTCTACTCCTTAAATAGAATGTTAAAATTTCGTTAAGGAAGCATATAGTAAAAAAAATTGCCTGTCAAGTAAACTAATTTTTTAATATACCTTTATTCTGTAATTGAGCGCTTCAGCAATGTGTGCTCTTTTTACTTCTTCACTTTTTGCAAGATCTGCAATAGTTCTTGCAACTTTTAATACGCGTGTGTAGCCTCGATTGGAAATGTAATTTTCTTTCAGTACGTATTTTAGCAATTCTAACCCTGCCTGATCTGGTTCAGTAAATTTATTAAATGCTTCACCGCTTACTTCTGAATTGCAACGAATATTTAATTCACTATAGCGCTCAGTTTGAACTTTTCTTGCTGCTATCACTCTTTCTCTTATAATTTTAGTACTTTCTCCCTCCACAGAGATTTCAGGAGAGAGTATGCTAACGTTTGGCATTTCAATGCATATGTCTATTCTATCAAGCAATGGGCCTGATATTTTGTTTTTGTAATCTGTGCCACACTTTGGAGCTTTGTTGCACGATCTGCTTGCATCACCTAAATAACCGCACCTGCAAGGGTTCATTGCAGCTATCAGTTGAAAATTGGCAGGGTAGGTTATGTGAGCATTTGCCCTTGCAACGGTAACTTTTCTATCTTCAAGTGGTTGGCGCAGAGAATCAAGCACGAGTCTTGGAAATTCAGGTAGCTCATCAAGAAATAACACGCCATTGTGAGCCATGGTAATTTCTCCGGGTTTTGCATTCTTTCCTCCTCCTATCATTGCTGGCATGGAACATGAGTGATGAGGTTCACGAAAGGGGCGAGTTACTTTGAATATTTCATTACCAGTTTTTGTTATGCTGGAAATAATATTAACATCAATCATCTCCTGTTCGGTTAAATCAGGCAGCAATCCTATAAAGCGCTTAGCAAGCATTGATTTTCCAGTACCAGGAGGGCCAACAAGAAGCATATTATGCCCACCTGCTGCTGCAATTTCAGCTGCTCTTTTTGCAACAACTTGGCCTTTAATATCCTTCATATCGGGAACCAATCTTTTTTCTTTGGGTGCATCACTATATTTAAAAATTACTGGCTGAATTAATTGCTCACCCTTAAAGTGTCTGATAATATCAGTTAATTTCTCTATAGCTAGAATTGAAACATTCTTTACCCATGAAGCCTCTACTCCATTTCCCCTTGGGCAAATTACTCCTTTATTTGCCTGTTTTGCATTGATCGCTGTTGGCAGCACTCCTGAAACTGGAATAACTCTGCCATCAAGGGCAAGCTCACCCATAATGATATAAGACTGAACTTTTTCAACTGGTATCACATTCATTACAACAAGTAGTCCAATAGCAATAGCCAAGTCATAATGACTACCTTCTTTCAGTAAATCCGCAGGGGAGAGATTAACTGTAATTCTTTTTGGAGGTAGTAGTAGATTGATTGAATTTAACGCTGCTCTGATGCGTTCTTTGGATTCCGCAACAGTTTTATCTGGCAATCCAACAATATTAAAAGCTGGAATACCATTTGCCATATGAATTTGTGCATTGACATTTACTGTGCTAATTCCCTGAAGCGCAACGGTATTTATATTTGCAATCATAATATATTATATAAAATTGTTAATACAATATATTAAAGAAGCGATGAAGTAAAGGCTACAGCAATTAAAGATGGCTTAACTTAGCAAAAAAGTGTAGTATTCTATCACTTTGCTGATTACAAATGTTTATAAGGATAATCACTTTTTTCTTACTATATTCAAGTACGGCTTTTTGTAGTGATTGTAATTTTAATTTACCATACTGTGGGCTCAGTTGTAATCTAGATCTATCATATAGAAATTTAAGTAATATAAAAAAATTATTGAATAACGACGATAAGTTTGTTGCGCTTACGTTTGATGATGGACCGTCTAACAATAGAGTAAACGATATTATTAATGTTCTGGAAAGCTATGAAGCAAAAGCAACATTTTTTGTGCTTGGTGAACGTATAAATGAAAAAACGTCTGAAATAGTAAAGAAAATTCATGAATCAGGTCATGAGTTAGGCAATCACTCTTGGTCGCATAGGAAGTTGACATCACTTTCAAGTGAGGAACAATTGCAAGAATTGGAAAAGACAAATACAGCAATTAAAAATGCAATAAAACAAGATGTAAAATGGTTTCGTCCGCCATATGGATGTTATGACGATAATCTGATTGAAAATACTGATCAATTAAATATGTATTCAATATTATGGACAGTTGATTCGCTAGATTGGCAAGGTGATAAGCCAGAAACTTTAGTTGAAAGAGTTTTAAGTAATGTACATAATGGAGCAGTTATACTGTTTCATGATCACAATAACAGGTCAAACACAATTGAAGCTTTACCTCATATTATTAAAATACTAAAAAAATCAGGTTATAAGTTTGTGACCTTAAGTGAGTGGGAAAAAAGGGTTTGTAATACGGTAAAAGCCAGAAGTGTAACAATAAAAGAGGGGAAAAAAAGTGTGTTTTGAAGGAATGTTATGTGGACAAAAAACAAAGTCTTTAACCGCAGAGCATTCATATTAGGTGGTATTCAGCTTACCATTTCTGCGGTTTTTAGTTGCAGGTTATATAATTTACAAATACGAAACAGACAAAAGTACGAAGCACTATCTAATAGTAATAGAATAAGAGTTGCTACTATTATGCCTAAGCGGGGCAAAATTTTAGATAGGAATAGCATTGAACTTGCGGTAAACAAAATTTCGTATGTTGTTTTGTTTGATGGTTCTGGTAAGGAAGTTGATTTGCAGACATTATCAGAAGTCGAGTCTAAAATAGCAAAATCGTCAGAAAAAATAACTGCTCTTTATAAACGTTATTACCCGTTTGGTTCAATGTGTTCTCATGTAATCGGATATACAAAAAGACAGCAAGGCATAAGCGAAGTAGGAATCAGCGGTATTGAATATACATATGATCATATATTGAAAGGCAAGTCAGGAAAATCTGAGCAGGAAATAAATTCTAAAAAACGCGTCATAAAAGAATTATCAAGCATACCACAACAAGACGGACAAGATGTACAACTGACAATTGATATTAATCTGCAAGAGAAAACCGCAGAGGTATTTAAAGATCACCAAGGCTCCGCAGTGGTAATTGATGTAAATAATGGAGAAATTTTAGCATTATATAATTCACCTTCTTACGATAATAATCTTTTTGCTAGCAGGCTATCAAATGAGACTTGGGAGAGCTTGAATGCTCCTTCATTGCCGCTCGTGAATCGTGCGTTATCATATCAAATTCCACCTGGTTCAATATTTAAAGTAATAGTTGCGCTTGCGGGTTTAAAAGACGGGATAATAACACCAGAAGAGAAATTCTCGTGCAAGGGCTATATGAAAATAGGTGAGCGGAAATTTCGTTGTCTGAAAAGCAAAGTCCATGGGTATGTATCTTTAAATGAGGCAATGGCATTATCATGCAACACTTACTTTTATAATATAGGGAAAAAAATAAGTGTAGACTCTCTAGTAGAAATGGCCAGAAAATTTGGTATTGGAAGTGGGCCACTGATTGGAACGTTTAAAGAAGAAGCTCCAGGGTTGTTGCCAGATAGAGATTGGCGTACACGAAAGCTATATTCGCAGTGGTATTTAGGTGACACTATCAACTTAGTTATAGGACAAGGGTATATGCTTACAACACCACTACAGCTTGCAGTTCTTGCAGCGAGGATTGCAACAGGAAAAGAGGTAATTCCCCGCATTAAGATGAATGAAACGATACAAGATTTTCCCGATATTGATGTGGATTGTGAGCATCTTAGCATAGTTCGAAAAGCTATGTTTGACGTGGTGAATTCTAAAACTGGAACCTATAAGAAAGGGCTAAGCGGTATACAAATTGCTGGCAAAACCGGTACACCAGAAATAAACTCTAAGGGCGAAAGTCATAAGTTATTTATCGCCTATGGCCCTTACCATAACCCGCGCTATGCAATCTCTGTGTTTATAGAACACGGCAAAGCCCCACGCCAAGATGTTGCTATAGCTAATGAAATATTTCAGTATATGCTTGAAACTATGAGTATTAAACTTCTTGCATAACCATATAACAAACTTTTATTGGGAATAGAAACGAAAAAACTTACTTGACACCCTTCGCCAGCGCCCTTATCATGATAGTGAAGCTATTGTATTTGCT
>NZ_JAPQLM010000029.1:0-690 GCF_028981765.1 Wolbachia endosymbiont of Drosophila seguyi | reverse complement strand
TGATCATAAAGAAATGTTTGCAGTGTTTTATTGCGCTTTAGCAAAGCAATATGAAAGTAAAGGAAATTTTCAGGAGGCTATAAAGTCTTTATTTAGAGCACAACGTTATAGTGCAATTTTTCAGCCCATCAATTATTTAAAGGCAGAATTATATATTAAACTTGGAAAAATCAGAAAAGCTTCTGCAGTGCTAGAGGCAGAGTATACAGTAAATCCTACTCCTCAGTCAGCTAAAATGTACATCAATTTAAATAGTAAAGGTGCTGAAAGACTATACAACTTACGTCCTGATTATTATTTTAGTTACTGTTTACTTGCTTTGTCCTCAATGAGTTCAGGTAAATATGATCTTGCAAGTCAATATTTAGATACTGCTATGAAAAAAGCTCATTACATGTCAATCTACTTTATTGTAATACAACTCAAGGTTACATTGCAAGAACACGACAAGGTAATTTATTGGCTAAACAAGATGGGCTCAGAAGCTTTGCCTGATCCAGGCTGGAAATGTAAAAATTGTAACAGGGAACTAGAACAATGGGATCATAAGTGTTCAAGTTGTAATAGTTTTAATTGTGTTTATTATATATTATAAAATTCCACAAAGTGTAGAAATTACCATTAGAGGTTGTCCGGAAACAAGTAAAAGGCTATAATATCTGAAATTTTAGTACGGGGTAAAGATGAGAA
>NZ_JAPQLM010000028.1:0-11093 GCF_028981765.1 Wolbachia endosymbiont of Drosophila seguyi | reverse complement strand
TAAGGGAAAAGTGAAACTTTTTAAAGGTTGTTTAATACCTTTATACCTGTGATTGTAGCACTAATGTTGTGCGATAAATGTACAGTGAAAATGTCATCAGAAGTTACCCAATTATTGAGTAGTTTTTTTTACGGCGTCAAGACTCTTGCCAGCATAGAAAATATCAGTTCCTATATAAATATCCTTATGGGCTAAAAGAAACTTCTATTGGTTGATAGAAAACAGAAAAAAACTATTTAAAAAGTATACTCAACAATATAACAAGGAAGCATAAGTTAGGAAAAGTAGTAGGCCGTTGATAAGGATTTGCCTATTTTCTCGATCAACTAGCTTTTGTATAAGTACTGATGGGTCAATATAAATGAGTAGTTCTGGGAAGCTTACTTTATCGGCTAATCTATATTAGCGTCATAGAGGATTTATATATTTCAAGCATGTTAATTATTTTTTCTGGATCATTTAGGAAACTATAGTAGACTTTACAACTCATTAATTATCACTTAACTTACCTCCTAGTAAGTTCTTGAGTTATGTATGGATAACACGTTGATAATATTAGCAGCAGGAAAAAGCAGTAGAATGAATTCACAGTACTCAAAAACACTACACCTAGTAGGAAATTTTACTCTTTTAGAGCATATAATTCACAATGCAAAACCGCTGAGTTTAAAAAGTCTATCAATTGTCATTAACAAGCCTTTTCTAAAGGAGTTAGAAAGATTTAGTACCTTAAAAGATATAATTGATAAATATAATATAAAATTGATAATTCAAGAAAATATTACAGGTACTGGCACTGCAGTTAAAATTGCCCTAGAAAGCCTGGAGCGGTTATCTGACCAAGACATAGTTTTAATACAGTACGGAGACACCCCGTTTATATCTAGTGATACAGTTATGAGAATGACTGATTGTTTAAAGTGTAATAATAAAAATTTAGTTCTTCTTGGATTTAATAGTCAAGATAAGCAATATGGAAGATTAGTAATTGATGATAATGACAATGTTCAAAAAGTCTTGAAAAGTGAAGATGAAATTCTTCTTGCAAACTCTGGAATAATGGTTTCATACGCTAAAGATCTTTATACCCTAATAAAAGAAGTAAAATTTAATGATTCGACCAACGAATGTTGTCTTAATGATATAATACCCATTGCAGCAAGCAATAACTTACGTGCAGGTTATGTAGTCGCTGACGAAAAGGAAGCAATGGGGGTAAATAACAAAGAGGATTTGGTCAAAGCAGAACGTTATTTTCAGGCAAATAGAAGAAGACAACCAACCCTTCTTTCATAACTATATTTTTTTATTCATTGATCCTTAATTTAAGTTGACATTTGTTTTATACTAGTTTTATAATGCTTTTTAAGTCTTACTTGTAAGATGATAGGTGTGAAAGATTTTCCTGGTTGTAGTGAGAGGGACACATGGGAATATTAATAACAGGTGCTGCAGGTTTGATAGGATCGGCTTTAGTAGAAAAGTTAGAAAAGCAGGGTTATGAAGTAATAAGCTGCGATATTAGGTTTCGCGACAACCCACTCAGTTTTTTTTCAGAAGATATAATGCCGCTACTCGCTAAGTGTACGGGGGTTATTCATCTGGCTGCAATTTCTAGAGTTATACATGGTGAGCTTTATCCTGAATTGTGCCAAAAAGTTAATGTCGATGGTACAATCCAATTCTTAGAATTCTGCAAGTCGCTTCCGAATAAACCATGGTTTATATATGCAAGCAGTAGAGAAGTATATGGAGAACAAAAGGAACTACCAGTTGCAGAGTCTGCTAGTATCAACCCAATAAATAATTACGCCAAAGGTAAAGCATTTATTGAAGAACAAGTAATAAATTTAAAAGGTTCTAACTTTAATGTAGCAATATTACGCTTCTCAAATGTATATGGTGGTTTACTAGATCATAGTAGTAGAGTAATTCCTGCACTCTGTATCAATGCATTGAAAGGCGATCCAATTAGGATAGAAGGTAAAGAATGTGTTTTTGATTTTACCTATTTGGATGATGTTATAGAGGGTATATACTTAACTGTTAAATATTTACAAAACGAGAAATCTTCTCTTCCTGCTATTCATCTTACTACTAATAGCCCATGTACTTTAGAAAACTTAGCAAAAACAATATTAAAAGTCACGGAAAGTGATTCTAGAATTGATTTTTATCCTCCAAGAAATTTTGACGTAACTAAGTTCCATGGTGATTTTACTAGAGCTAAAGAGCTACTTGGTTGGTCTCCAAAGCATTCATTAAAAGTAGGATTAGGTAAATTTATAAAAAGTCTACAAAACAATACACAAGAATATCCTAACAATATAGATATGGTAATATATGAAAATATTAAAAGTTATTCATGGTTACCCTCCTTATTATAGCGCTGGTTCGGAGGTTTACAGCCAAACTCTTGCCCATGAACTAGCCAATAATAATGAGGTACAAATATTTACTAGGCATGAAAACAGCTTCTTACCTGATTTCCATTATACTATAGCTCTGGACTGTAGTGATTCCCGGATCTTACTGAATTTAATTAATATACCTACAACTAAATATCGTTACAAATTTATCAATGAAGAAGTAAATATAAAATTTAAAAGAATAATAGATAACTTTCAACCAGATCTTATACATTTTGGTCATCTTAATCATCTATCAATTACTTTACCAGAAGTTGCTTTTAAAGAAAATATACCTACAATTTTTACGCTACATGATTTTTGGTTAATGTGTCCAAGAGGAAGATTTATTCAACGTAATTCTGAAGATTTGTTACGGCTTTGTGATGGACAGAAGGATCAAAAATGTGCAACCCAATGTTACAAGGGGCATTTTACAGGAGATGAAGAATTCTTGAATTCAGACTTAAATTATTGGGAACAATGGGTTGCAACTAGAATGAAGCAAACAAAGAAAGTAGTGGACTATATAGATTACTTCATTGCTCCGTCAAAATTCTTAATGGATAAATTTACTCAAGACTTTAATGTTCCGATAAACAAAATTTCTTATCTTGATTATGGTTTTGATCTAAATCGTCTTAAGAATAGAAATAGGGTGCAAGAAAAAGGGTTTATTTTCGGTTATATAGGTACTCATACTCCCGAGAAAGGTGTTGACCTATTATTGAAGGCTTTTTCTCGCTTATCATCTAAAGCAAAACTTAGAATTTGGGGAGCGGCAAGGGAAGAAACTAAAACTTTAAAAGCGATTGCCGATCAGTTTCCACATGCTGTTAAAGAAAGGATAGAATGGATGGGAAGTTATAACAATAAAAATATAGTTACTGATGTATTTAATAAAGTTGATGCGATAGTTGTTCCTTCAATTTGGGGTGAAAATTCACCATTAGTAATACATGAAGCACAGCAACTGAGTGTACCAGTAATAACGGCTGATTATGGTGGCATGGCAGAATATGTAAGAGATGGAATAAACGGACTATTATTTAAGCATAGAGATACAAATAGTTTGTCAGAAAAAATGCAAGTCCTATCTACAGACCAGGAATTATACAGTGAACTGACCCAAAGAGGCTATCTTTATACTAAAAATGGTAATGTACCTTCTATAAGTGAGCATACTGAGAAACTTAACAAAATTTACCGTAATGTTATTGAAAATAAAGGCAAATCAGTGGCTACAAAACCTGGTCCTTGGAGAATTACTTTTGATACTAATCCAGATTACTGCAACTTTGCTTGTGTAATGTGTGAATGCTTTTCACCATATAGTAAAGTTAAAGAGGAGAAGAAAGCTAAAGGGATAAAACCTAAGATAATGTCAATAGAAACTATCAGGAAGGTAATTAAGGAAGCAGATGGAACACCTTTAAGGGAAATCATTCCTTCTACTATGGGTGAACCTTTAATGTATAAAAGCTTTGATGAAATAATCAATTTGTGCCATGAGTTCGGCCTGAAGCTTAACCTCACGACCAATGGTTCTTTTCCTATTAAAGGAGCTAGAAAATGGGCTGAACTATTGGTACCAATTTTATCTGATGTTAAGATTTCCTGGAATGGGGCAACTAAAGAAACTCATGAAAGAATCATGAAAGGTTCAAAATGGGAAGTAGTGACAGAAAATTTAAAAACTTTCCTTGAAGTTAGAGATAAATACTTTAGCGATACAGGTGAAAGGTGTACCGTTACTTTACAATTAACATTTTTAGAAAGTAATTTACATGAACTTTACGACATAGTTGAGATGGCTATAAAAAATGGCATAGATAGAGTTAAAGGACATCATCTTTGGGCACATTTTAAGGAAATTAAGGATCTATCTATGAGGAGAGATGAATTAGCAATTAGTAGATGGAATACGGAGGTGGGAAGGTTATATGAACTTAGGGATAATATGCTATTGCCAAATGGTAAAAAGATAAAATTAGAAAATTTTACGATCCTTTCTCAAGAGGGTATCAAGGATTTGGCTCCAGGTGGTCAGTGCCCATTTTTAGGTAAAGAAGCATGGATAAACAATGAAGGCAAGTTTAGTCCCTGCTGTGCTCCAGATGAACTACGCAAAACATTAGGAGATTTTGGCAATGTTAATGAAGTTAAACTGGAGGAAATATGGCAAAGTAGCGAGTACCTAAACTTACAAAAGAATTATTTAAACTATGAATTATGCAAAACATGCAACATGAGAAAACCATTAGTCAATTAATGAAAGATAGTGAGTACCTTAAATCTATTAGGGTTTCCCCCTGTGAAAGGTTTCACCAATTGTCAGAAAATCCTTTGTACAAAAATAGATTTATTAGAGTTGATAAATTTCACGAGCCTGGCCTTGCACCAGTTTATGATGAGACAGGCGCTTATCACATCGATGCAATGGGAGAAGCAATTTATCGCGACAGATTTTTAAAAACTTTTGGATTTTACTGCAATAGAGCAGCCGTAGAAGATGACACAGGGTATTACCATATTGATCCATCTGGATGTAGAGTATACAAACATTCGTATCAATGGATTGGAAATTACCAAGAAGATATTTGTGTGATTAGAAAGCATGATAAGTTTTTTCATATTGATTTGAACGGCAATAGAGTTTATGAGCAAGAATACAATTATGTTGGGGATTTTAAGGATGGTACCGCTGTAGTCCATAAAGATGGTAAAGCTACACATATTAATAATCATGGAAAGTTAGTACATAATAAATGGTATAAAAAGCTTAATGTTTTTCATAAAGGATTTGCTATTGCAGAAGATAAGCATGGCTGGTTTCATATAGATATTAATGGCAATCCTGTTTACCGGCAAAGATTTAAAATGGTAGAAGCATTCTATAATGGCATGGCAAAAGTTGAAACTTTTGAAGGTGTATTAGGACAGATCGATATTACCGGAAACGTAAAGTTTAGTATTTTTGATTTAGATAAAGAATCTCAAGTGCATAAGATTTCTGCAGAACTTTCCGCCTTTTGGAAAACTTACCTCGCAAATGTTGCTATTGAACTTGATTTGTTAAATATCTTACCTGCAACTATGCCAGTTTTATCTCAAAAGTTAAATATTATCGTTCCAAATCTAGAAAGGCTGTTAAGGGCGTTGTGGGAAATAGGGTTTATTGATTACGATAAGAACAAGGACTTATGGCAACTATCATCAAAAGGTAAGTGTTTTAAGGAAATACCATTTTTGCCTAAAGCAGCAGCAATGTGGGCAAGGGTTGCCGCTGAAAAGAATTGGTTAAAAATTGCCGATATATTAAGGCAGGAGTCAATATCTTCATTTGAATCTTTTAAGGAGAAAGAAACATCAGAAGACAGGAAAATAGCGTTTTACCAAGCATTGCTAGGATATTCCAGGTTTGACACTAAAGAGTTTAATTCTAGGGTTAATATAGATGGTGCTAAAAATATATTGCTATTTGGCGTACACTCTTTATTTCTTGCTTATTCTGATATACACAATAAAGGTTCTATAGGCTTATATTATTACAACGAACATAAAGTGCCTAGGCAGGCAGTAGAAGATTTAAAAATTAAACTCATAACTCAAGAAGAATTATCAGCTACAAATTATGAATTAGGTGTCTTTTGCCGCTTTCTGCAGCATTATGATGATAATAAGGTATTGTCTTATTTAAAATTGGTAAAAAATAAAGGAATACCACGCGTTTTAGTGATAGAAACTATCCTAGATTACTACTCCCCAGTGGGAGGTTCTGTAGATATTAATGTAATGGTTGAAACAGGGGGTAAACTAAGGACATTGAGCGATTGGAAAAGAATACTAAAACAAGTAAAAGGGCTTAAAATTTTTAGTATTGTACCTTTAACAGATTATTTATCAGTTATTGACATTAGGTGTTAATATATGAAAGCATTGCAAAAAAATGGTTTTTTTATTATCAAAAATCTAGTTCCTTTAGAGTTAATAACTCAGTCTTTAAATGATATAATAAGCAAGATATCAAAGTTATCTCAAGAATTAGGTGTTTCAACTTCTGACTATTTAAACTGCACTGGAAGATGGGGTACATCATCTCAGGTAACTAGAATTGTATCTCAAGTATTAGATAAAATTATTAAAAATTATCTTGAAAAGTCACTTCAATGCCAGATACTGCAGAAAAAATCAAATGTTATATGTAAAACTGCTGATTTAATAGATGCAGTTCCCTTCCATCAGGACATCTCTTATAGCTTTAATGACCCTTATCATTTTTCTGTTTGGCTAGCTTTGAATAATGTCAATAAAACTTCAGGTGCACTACAAGTTATAGAAGATAGTCACAACTGGAAAATACAGCCTCTAGTTGATTTTTGGCATCCATACTTTTTGGATCAATACTCGGATAACCGGGAAAATTATAAAATTAAGTCACTACCTATTTCGGCAGGAGATGCGATAGTTTTTGATTCACGGTTATGGCATGGTAGTGATAAGAATATAGATGCTAAAGATAGGTTTGCTTATGTTACGAGATGGGTTGTAAAAGATAAAAGTCTTCCTTGTGTGCCAAAACCTCAGCCTTCAGTTTTTGGTATATTAAACTGTGGTGCATTAACAGAATTTATACTGAGAGAATACTTATCATTATTTCGTCGCCAGGAAAGTATAAAAACAAAAAATATGGAAGAACTTATTAAGAGCTGGTTAGCCTTTATTACAGACACAACTACAAATATTTCTGAGGTCAACACTGCTGAAGCTAAGCGAGATTTATATAAGCTACTTATTCTGAATCAAGCGTCAGCACTACATGATGCTGGAGACATTTCAGGAAAAATATACAAAAATTTATGGTTTTCACTGCTTGTATTTCTCAATAAAAAAGTCAATGTGGTGGAGCTAGCATTATAAATGAACAAAAGTAGAGTTGGTAGTTTCAAGTATATATTGGTGTTCATTTTGAATATCTTATCCAAGTTTAAGCTTAATGTGCTTGTAATGTTCCTGGTTGCCCTAGTAGTAGCTGTTGATTTATCTTTTAGAAAGTATTTAGTAAAAAATATCTTAGATACAGCTGTAAAATATCAAGAAGGTAATGTAATTGAAAATCTTTTATTACCTGTAAGCGCTTATGTTTGTATGGCATTACTTATTACTACTGCTTTTAGATTCTATGGCTATTTTGTTGACATTCGAATGTTTACCTCAATGCGTCAAAAAATAGCTGATATGTCTTTTTACAGGCTGCTTCAGCAAGACCATTCCTATTATCAAAACAACCTATCCGGAAGTTTAGTATATAAGGTCAGTAACTTAATGGATAGTGTGATAGAGCTAATAAGACTGCTTATAGACTGTTTCTTTAGTTATAGTATAGCATTAATCTTGGCTATTTATACTTTATCACTAGTAAATATAAAGTTTGCAATAGCTACATTCATTTGGGTGAACATTTTTATTTTGATTTCGGTTTTCAGTTTTCGGGTGCTTACCGGATTAGCCGATGATCATTCTAAACAAAGTTCACAAGTAATAGCGGGTATAACCGACAGTATTTTAAATGTTATATCAGTAAGGTTATTTTCTCGGCAAGCGCATGAGAGGCATAAATTTTTTCAAGTATGCAAGAAAAAAACTATTGCAGAAAGAAAATTACAATGGGCATACTTTTGGCTTTGGTTTATATATGGCTATTCATTTGATATACTCCAAGCAGTAAACTTGTATTTTTTAATTCATGATTATCAATTGAACAAGATTGCAATAGGAGATATTGCTCTTGTACTTGGAATTAATATATCGATTATAGAGTTTCTTAACCATCTAACTAGGAATCTTACCCAATTTTCTACTCATTTCGGCAAAGTTTCGGATGCATTGCCAATCTTGACTACCGTACCAGAAATTCAAGATAAGGAAAATGCTAAAAAATTAAATTTATTAAGTGGAAGAATAACGTTTAATAATGTTTCTTTTTCTTATGAGGGTCAGAAGTCATTATTTCAAGATTTTTCAGTTACCATTAATCCTTGCGAAAAGGTAGGTCTAGTTGGTTATTCTGGAGGTGGTAAATCTACTTTTATAAACTTAATCATAAGGCTATTTGATGTTAAAAAAGGTAATATACAGATTGATAATCAAGTAGTATCGGAAGTTACACAGAGTTCTTTGAGGCAACAAATATCTGTAATACCTCAAGAACCATTGTTGTTTCATGATACTATTTTAGCAAATATTATATATGGTAAACTTCAATCTACTATCGAAGAAATAATAAGAGCTGCAAAGCTGGCTGGTATTCACGATTTCATTATGACTCTACCCGATCAATATGAAACTGTAGTCGGAGAAAAAGGCATAAAGCTATCTGGAGGGGAAAGACAAAGAATAATCATAGCGAGAGCATTTCTAAAAAACGCTCCGATATTATTTTTCGATGAGCCAACTAGTCAGTTAGATTCTATAACAGAGAAAACAATTCAAATGAGTTTATTTAAGTTGATGGAAAATAAAACCACCATTACTATAGCACACCGTATTTCTACACTTTTACATATGGACCGAATTCTAGTATTTAACAAAGGAAAAATTGTCCAAGATGGTAAACACGCTGAATTAGTTTCTAAGCAAGGTCTTTACAAGGAACTTTGGAATGCTCAAATTGGTTGTTTGAATGGCAAAAAATAAGATGGAAAAAATTATTGATCTGAGAAGTGACACTACAACTCTGCAGAGCTCCAACGTTATACATGCAATAAGTAATGCAACTGTTGGAGATTTTGCTTATGGTGAAGACAAAAGCTGTAATGACTTATCAGAATATTGCAAACAATTATTCAAAGTAGAAGAAGCATTATTTGCAACCAGCGGTATGCTTGCAAATAGATTAGCCATTGCCAGTCAAACAAGTCCTGGTGATGAACTAATAACTCATTATAATTATCACGTTAATTTTTTCGATAGCGCAGGCAATGCAAAAGTAAATAATATCGTATTTAATTGTATTAGAAATAATAGCGGAATCTTAGATGTTGCTGAAGTAGAATATGCTATTAATTCTAAGCCAAGGTACAAAATTTTTGCTCAGGTGAGTCTTGTTTCTATAGAAAATAGTATAAACGGGTTTAATGGTAAAATTTATCCTTTTGAAAAACAAGTCGAGTTATATCACTTTTTAAAAGCTCACAATGTAAATCTTCATTTAGACGGTGCAAGAATATTTAATGCTCATGTCGAAACAAATATTGCTTTAGCAGATTATGCTAAATATGTGGATACAATGAGCTTTTCTTTTACCAAAGGACTTGGAGCTCCTTTTGGTTCAATGCTTATGGGTAAAAGAGAGATAATTGAAAGGGCTAAAAAGCTACAGGTTTGGCTAGGTAGTGGTTATCATCAGATAGGGTATTGTGCTAATGCAGCAAAGTATGTACTACAGAACAATATTTCTAGGCTTAAAGAAGACAATAAACTCGCCAAACTGTTTGCAGACAAGATTAAGGAAATTCCACACATAAAACTGGTACTACCTTATCCAGAAACTAATATAGTAAGCTTTAGTATAAAAGCACTAAATGTAACTAATGAGGTTTTCTTGAGTAAGTGCCAAGCTTATGGTTTATTGCTTTTTCCTTGGCTCGAGTCTCATATAAGAGCAGTTACCCATCTTGGCACAAAGGAAACAGACATCATGAAAGCTGCTGAAATTATAAAGGAGGTTGTGTTAAATTTAATATGAGAGTAAAAATAGATTTCTTTAGCGATTCAAACACTGACCCTTCAGCTAAAATGAGGGAAGCGATGGCTAAAGCAAAAGTTGGAAACGAAGCTGCATGTGAAGATCCAACTGTGAACGAATTAGTGGCAACCGCATGTAAAATATTAGGTAAACCTGCAGGAATCTTTTTGATTTCAGGAACGATGTCCAATGTAATTGCTTATAAAGTACACATTCAAAGACCTGGTGATTACTTGCTGCTTGATGAAACTTCACATCCACTCATAGTACAATCTGGCTTGATCGCAGCCCAGGCACATGCTACTCCTTTGCCCATCAAAGGTACAAGAGGAATATTTACTGGAGAACAAATTGTTGAGTTTATTACTCGTCCTAGTTTAAGAAATATTCCGAGAGTTGGGCTTGTTTCTATCGAACAAACGACAAATTTTGGTGGTGGAGCTGTGTGGCCTTTAGAATATATTCAAGAGATCTCAAGTCTCTGCAAAGAGAATGACGTATTCACTCATTTAGATGGAGCAAGACTGTTCAACGCTTGTGCTCATACTAAAATATCTCCAAAGGAGTATGCAAGTTATTTTGATTCGGTATTCATTGATTTTAGTAAAGGATTAGGTGCTCCAATGGGTGCAATATTGCTTGGAAGTGAAGATTTTATTGAAAAAGCTTGGTACTATAAGTTTCAAATTGGCGGAGGTATGCACCAAGCTGGCATTATTTCAGCTGCATGTTTATATGCTCTACGTAATAATGTAAATTCTTTAGAAGAAGATCATAAAAAAATGCAGCACCTTATAGAAGGCCTAGACTCCATAGATCAAGTTATAATTGATATCGACCTGTATAAAACTAATATAGCGTATTTTTCATTACGTACTAATTGTATATCTACTCAAGAATTAATAAACGTACTAATGACAAATTATGGAATTAGAATG
>NZ_JAPQLM010000027.1:0-10004 GCF_028981765.1 Wolbachia endosymbiont of Drosophila seguyi | reverse complement strand
GCAGATTGGCGAAAGCAAATACAATAGCTTCAGTTTCATGATAAGAGGGCTGGCGGAGTTTGTCAAGCAATTTTCGTTTCTGCGAGTACCTGAGTTTATTGACTTCATTAGAGCCAAAACTCTTGAGACCTAGGTGATAATTCTATCTAAAAGGATGCCAAAAAAGAGAAGCAACCCTACGTAGGAATTATTTTTAAATATGGACATGCATTGACTGGGATCGTCAGGATTGAAATTTTTGTATTGGCGGTGAAATATGCACCCTGCAGCAAGTAGAGCAATATAAAAAATGTTATTTAATGATGATAAGATACCAGCATATAGCCACGTCATAAGAGATATTAAATAAAATCTTTTCAACCAAGATTTTGTTGTATCACCAAAATATAATGCGGTAGATTTCATCCCGAGTTTTTCATCATCTTTTTTATCTTGATGGGCGTATATGGTGTCATAGCTAAGTGTCCAAAAGACGCATCCTATATAAAACAGCAAGGATTCTATACTGATCTGGTTTGTTATTGCTGCTGAGCCCATGAGCGATCCCATATTGAAGGTAAACCCTAAGAACAATTGTGGCCACCAAACATACCGCTTTAATAAAGGGTAAGTAGCTATCATACACATTGAGATTATTCCAAGTATGAGTGTAGTTTTATTAGTTAATAATAAGATTACCAGGGCAATAGACAGTAACAGTGAAAGTAAAGCTAAAGCCTGCTTTATGTTTAATGCACCACTTGCAAGTGGCCTATATTTTGTTCGTTCAACGTGCGCATCTATTTTTCTATCGAAGATATCATTGATTATGCACCCTGCGGGTCTCATTAAAAATGCACCTATAGTAAACAAAACAAGGAGAAAAAGAACCTGATACGATAGAGAAGTTGAGGCTAAAAGAATACCGCTCAAACTGGGAAATAGCACAAGCCACAAACCTGTTAAACTGTGCAACCTCATTAATGAAAAGTAATGGTTGAAATACATTAATTAAGTGTGATTATGTAATATTTTGCTTACATTAACAAAATTATCGAACGCTAAATCAGGCTTGAAAACTAACTCAGGTATAAATCGCAAATCAACATAACACAATATAGATTTACGTATTGACCATGCAGACTGGTTCATTTCATTAACAACAGTGTTAATATCACAATTATTCTCAGAAGGATCTCCAGTGCGTCTTTTTTCTGGATCTAAGTAGTCAGCTACTTGAATATTCAATGAAGATAACACAATATATACATCTGCTTTTTTCAAATCTTTACTTAATTTTACGTCAGATACCGCTACATTTTTATTGAACACCTTACCTTCCATTAGAACTCTTGATATTGCTCTATGCAATACCGATGCTATCTTTAGGTTTCTAATTTCCTTTTTCATATCCAGCTACTATAACACCCTTTCTTCTTGCACTAATTGATAAGCTTCCAAAATATCTCCAACTTTAATATCGACATTACCCTCTAGTGATACTCCGCATTCAAAGTTTACACCTACTTCTTTAACATCATCTTTAAATCTACGTAGTGCTTTTAACTTTCCTTCATGCACCAATTTGCCACCACGCATTACCTTAATTAAAGAATCTTTTCTTATGACTCCATCACTTACGTAACATCCAATGATATTACCAGCTTTAGATACGTTAAATATTTGCCTCACAGATGCAAAGCCAACACGAACCTCTCGTGTAACAGGCTTTAACATTTTAGTTAAATACATTCTCATGTCGTCAATGAGCTCGTATATTATGTTATAAGTATGTATTTCTATACCTTTTTGTTTTGCCAAGTCCCTTATTTTTGAGTCCACTTTTACATTAAAAGCTAAAATTACTGCACTTGATGCTTCTGCAAGCAGCACATCTGAATCTGTTATCCCTCCTACTGCTTTGTGTAGGATATTTAATTTCACTTGGTCTTTACCGAGTTTATCAATTGAACTTGATATTGCTTCAATAGAACCAGTTACATCGCACTTTAAAACTACAGATAGTTCTTCTGTTTCGCTGTTATTACGACTGAATATATCTAAATTATTGTCGCCCAAATCTTCTTTCTTTTTCTTGATTAACTCTAGCCTGTATTCAACAATTTCACGCGCCTGCTTTTCAGAATTTACAACAACAAATTTATCTCCAGCATTTGGTACACCATTTAGACCAGTAATTTCAATTGGAGCGGAGGGTAGTGCTGCTTTTTCTCTTTGACCGAGGTGATTAACCATACTACGTACTTTGCTGTATGTTGTACCAACTACCAATATATCACCAACCTTTAACGTTCCTTCCTCAACTATCAATGTGGCTGATATTCCTTTCGCTTTATCTATTTTGGATTCTATTACCCATCCAAGTGCTCGACAATCTTCTATTGCTTCTAGCTTCATTAATTCAGCGATTAACAAAATCGCCTCTTCTAGTTTATCTAAATTAGTTTTCTTTTTTGCTGATACTGGCATAATCATAACATCACCACCAAGCCCTTCAGGGATGAGATCATATTGAGGCAAACTATTAATTATTTTTTCTACATCACCAGGCTCAGATTTATCAATTTTATTAATAGCAACTATAATGGAAACATTTGCTGCTTTTGCATGATTTATTGCTTCAACTGTTTGTTTCATGATTCCATCGTCAGCTGCAACTACTATTACAACTATATTAGTAATATTGGCACCACGTGCACGCATCGCAGTGAACGCTTCATGTCCTGGTGTATCAATAAAGGTAATTTTTTGCTTATCTTTTGTCGTTATTTGATAAGCACCTATGTGTTGAGTTATGCCACCTGACTCTCTTTCTGCAACATTAGATTCACGAAATGCATCGAGCAATGAGGTTTTACCATGATCGACGTGTCCCATAAAAGTGACGATTGGTGGTTTAGGTTTTTTAGGCAGGCTTTCTCTGCCTTCTATAAAAAATAAATCTTTTTCTCTGTTGGTATCGCTCACTCGTTTAGCCGTATGATTAAATTTTTCCACTATTTCACATGCTATATCTGGATCCACCAGATCATCTACTCTATAACTCTCACCGACTTCTTCTTTGAACATTTTTAGCACACTCTTGCTATCTTCTGCCATGCGAATAGATAACTCCCTGATAGTTATTTTGTCTGGTATAATAACTTCTCTTGATATATTTTTACCCTTAGTAAACTTTGACTTTCTACCTCTTATACCAAACCTTTGCTTAAATACAGGGGGTTGTTCAGTTTTTTCATCTATTGCCTGTGCAATTACCAGTTTAGAATGCTTAGAATATATATCTTTGTTGACTTTAAAAGACTTTTTATCGTTGTCCTCATGGTCAATACTATCTTCTTTTGGTTCAACTAAGTGGGTATTACTTAAAACTTGCTTATTTATTTCCTTAGATAAAGCGTCCGCTTCATTTTTCTCGTCAATCTCTTTATTGCTGTCTTCTTTTGCTGTTTTCTCTTTTTCTTCTCTCTGATTTCTTTCTTTCAGCAAAGCAGCATTCTGCACAGCATTAATGCGAAAAATTTGTTCTTTCTCTGTTAAAGAACATAATTTACTCTCGTCAAATAAATTATGTTCTTCTGCATCATGAGATTTTTTTCTTCTTTTTTTTACTACTGTAGCTCCAGTACTTGGGCTAGCTGAAGAGTTTAAATTGAGGTCTAATTTAAGCTTGCTTAAACCTTGGAGCGTTAATTTTTTATCACTGATATCTTCATTATTCATATTATTTTATTATATTAATCCAAGCTTTTTACGTGCTTCTATGATTATTGAATCTACTGTATCTTTTAGATCTTCTTTGCTATCGGATGAGGAAGAGAGTATGCTGCAAAACTCATAACTTGATAAATCTGCTATGTCCTCTAAAGTCTTAATATCATGCTTACTAAGAGCAATTTTATTGTCTATTGATAAAGTTAAATTGATTACATCATCCTCCATACCTAAACTTTTTAGCTCTTCTATTTTTCTATCATTTTCTGCTTTCAGGTACTTATTTGCTCTATTGTGAAGTTCGTTTGCAATATCTTCATTAAAGCCCTCTATTGAAGCAAGCTCTTTAATTGAAGCGCTAGATATGTCTTCTACACTTGAAAAACCTTCTGTTACCAATAGCTGACCCATAATCTCTTCTAAGTTTAAAGCTTCAGCAAATAAAGCTGAACATTGACTAAGTTCTTTACTTCGCCTTTCTGATTCTTGCTGAGTGCTTAATATCTCAATTTTCCATCCAACAAGCTCTGAAGCTAATCTTACATTCTGGCCCTTTTTTCCTATCGCTAAACTCAATTGATCTTCAGCAACTATTAACTCTATGCAATTTTCATTTTCATCAATAATAACCTTCGATACTTCTGCAGGAGTAATGGCTTTAATAACGAATTGACCCAAATCTGAGGAGTAATTTATAACGTCAATTTTTTCACCATTTAATTCGTGTATAATAGTTTTTATTCTATCTCCCTTAACTCCAACACAAGCACCTACTGGATCAATGTTCTTGTCGGGAGAGAAAACGGCAACCTTAGACCTTGAACCAGCATCTCTAGCTATACCTTTAATTGTCACTAATCCGTCAGCAATTTCTGGTATTTCTTGATTTAATAATGCCTCCAAAAAGCCTTCATGAGTCCTAGAAAGAATAATTTGACGTCCATCATCAGAGCGCTTAACAGTCTGTATGTAAGCTTTAACCTTATCACCTTCACGAAATGATTCACCACCAGTTAAATTTCGCAATGGAAGATATGCCCTAGTGCCATTTATGTCTATAATAAGATCTGAATATTCTACTTGTTTAACAATACCATACCTTATTTCTCCCACTTTATCTTTAAACTCCTCATATTGCTTTTTTGACTCTTCATCTTTAATTACTTGAGCAATCTTTTGCTGGGCAATTCTTGCTGAAGCAAGATCAGTGTTAAGAGAGAGCAATTCACTAACAGTATCTCCAACTTTTGCATCTCCTTTTATTAATTTAGCTTGTGTAAGCGTAATTGATTCACACTCAGTATTCTCTTTTTCATTTGATTCATCATCAATAACTTTTAGTTTTCTATATGAAGTAACTTTGCCTGTGTTTCTATCTATATCAACTACAATTTTACTTTTGCTACCATATTTTTGATGAGCCACTGCTTCTATAGCACTTTCTAGTGCCTTTATTACAACATCAAAATCTAAACCTTTTTGAAGTGAAAGCTCTCCTGCTGTTTTGATTACATCAAGGCTTCCAACTATGTTATTCTTGTTACTTTTCTGCTTAACACTGCTTTTACGATTAGCAATCATAATAAATAAATCCAATGTAATTAGTTATAATTATAGCTCCAACGGGCAAAGAACACTATCTTAAATGTTAAATGATTGCTAATTTAAGTCAAGTTTTTTCATGTTTTTGTATAACAAGCAACGCAGGAGTAAAGAATAAAGTTAAAACCGTTGCAGCCAATATTCCACTTGCTATGGTTGTTGAAATGTCAACCCACCACTGGCTTGATGGAGCATCATATGTGATTTGTAGCGTAAAAAAATTGATATTTAACCTGGTAATCATCGGTATTAAACCAAGAACTGTGGTTGCAACGGTAAGCAATATTGGCCTAACGCGAGAAATTGCAGCGTTTATTACACATCGCTTGATGTCATTTTTGTGTACCTTAATTTGATGATGAAAGGCATCAAGCAATAGTATGTTATTATTCACTATAATTCCTGCCAAAGCAATTATCCCCACTCCACACATAACAACTACGAAAACTTGTTGGATAAGAAAGAAAACAAAAAACACACATGTTGTGGATAAAAACACTGCTGTCATTACGATAAATGTATGGTATACATTATTAAACTGTGTCACTAATACCAATATCATTAGTGTAATCGCTAATATAAAAGCCTTTAACAAAAATGCTCCTGATTTTTGTTGATCTTCTTTGTCGCCTTTAAAATCAATTTTTACTCCCTTGTCCCAATCCTGGGCAATAGAATTCTGAATGAACTTTACTCTTTCATCAACAAGATAGCCAGTATCAACGTCAGCAGAGATTGTCACTGTGCGTAATCCATCAATCCTGTTTAGTTTGTTTACCTTTTTTTCGGGAGCATATTTTACTATGTTGCTCATAGGATACGGGCCATTAACTGTATTGATAAAAAGATTGTCTATAGTCTTCATATTGCGGTCCTTTCTGGGGAAACGGAGTACAATATCGATTTCTTCATCCGTGTTATTTGGTCTATATTTTCCAATCAATACTCCATTTGTAACCATCTTTATAAAATCGCCAATGGTTGCAACACTTACTTCAGAGCTTGCAGCCTTACTCTTATCAACACTCATATTCCACTCTATTTCAGGTGCTGATCTGCTATCTTGAATATTTATAAACCCGGATGAAGGTTGGTTCATAATTTCTAGAATTTTCTCTGCTGCTAAATTCAAACTGGATACACTCCCGCTGAGGTTAATTTGTATTGGCTTGTCAGCCGACGGTCCTGGCTTTTCCTCTTGAACATTAATTATTATTCCTTTCATGTCTTGCACACTGCTCCTTATATCATTTAGTATGTGCTTAGCTTTGCGCCTGAAGCGCCAATCCATAAGTTCTAGTTGTATTCTGGCGATAACGTTGTCTGAAAATGCTCCTGATCTAGCATAAGAAACATGAATTTCTTTTTCAATGCTCAAAATGCGTTCTTCCACTTCTTTGAGTATCAGATCTCGTTCTTTGGCTGATAAGCTTTCTTTTGCTTTAACACTGATTAAAATATTATCTGAATCCACTTTCGGAAAAAACTTTACTCCAGGACCAAAAGTAAAGTACAGCACACTAAATGAAAACAAAACGAATACAGTAGCACATACGAATTTTTTAGGATGATCCAAAACCTTCTCTAGCATGCGTACGTAAGCTCTTATTATAGGCCCAGCATTTTTTATTTCACCACTTTCTATAGCACTCATTTTTTTTATTTCTTTTTTTGAAGTTATCGAAGGCTTACCAAATATTGCACCAAGTGTTGGTATAAAAACCAAAGCCATAATGAGCGATCCAGTCAAAGTTAGGATTATTGTAATTGGTATGTACTGCATGAATTTACCAACAGTATCAGGCCAGAATAATAGAGGAAAAAACACTGCTAATTTAGTTAACGTTGATGATAGAACCGGATAAAACATATCACGAACTGAAGTGTAAAAAGCTTCTACTTTGTCCATTCCGCAGATCATCTTTCTATCGGCATATTCGCTGATCACAATTGCATCATCAACCAGCATGCCAACAGCCATAATTAAACTGAAGAGCACAACGATATTTAAGGTTATACCCATAAAGTAAAGAGCTATTATCCCAATGAGAAAGGAACCGGGTATCGAGAGTGCCACAAGAATAGCAATCCTTGTTCCCATAGAAAGCATCATTATGATCAATATTAACAACACAGCAAATATTATGCCGTTTTCCAAGTCATCAAGCACATCGCGGACGTTTTTTGACTGGTCGTTTAAGTACACCACTTTTAAATTTTCAGGTAATTGATCTTTTGCCTTATCCATTAAGTATTTTACTTGATTTACTGTGTCTATTATGTTTTTTCTGTTACGTTTTGAAATTCCTAGCACGACACTAGGTAATCCATTAATGCGAGCAAATCCTTGGTGATCCTCAAACCTAGGGTATACTTTTGCTATATCTTTGATTCTCAAAACTGCATCGCCTTGAGATCTAATAGGAATATTCATAATATCTTCTATATCTTTTAATAACCCTGATATTTTAATCGAATATTTACCGGTATCATTTTCCAGTGACCCAGCTCCCACTATTCTGTTATTGCTTGATATAGCTTGGAATATTTCGTTTGATTGAATGTTATATTTTGTTAGAACTGTGGGCTCAACTATCACTTCCACTGTTTCTTTACGCATACCTGCCACTTCAACTTTGAGAACATTTGGCAGAGATTCTATTTCTTTCTTTAGCTTGCGTGCTATTTCAGTTAAGGCTCTTTCTGGCAAATTACCAATTAAGCCGACATTGAGTATCGGAAATAAGCTCAAGTTTATTTCATTGATTATCGGAGATTCCGCTTCAACAGGTAACTTCGATTTTATGTTTGAAAGCTTTGAACGGACATTATCGAGCACTTCTTTATTATCATACTCTGTTCCAAATTCGAGTATCATGTGAGCACCATCATTAGTTGCAAAAGCTCTCAATTCTCTTACACCTTCGATGGATCTTAGTTCATTTTCTATAGGAAGCACTAATAGCTTTTCACTATCTTGAGCAGAAATCCCAGGAAGTCCAACAAACACGCTGATTATAGGAATCTGTATACCAGGATTGCTTTCCCTTGGCATTTTTACATAAACGTATGAACCGAAGATAAAAATTACTATAAGTAATAATACCACCGCCCTGTTTCGCTCTATGAGTAAGCTCTGCATGTTGAATGTTAGCTGAATATGTGCGTTTGTACAATATTATAGTCGAGATACATTGCATATTAATTAATCCTTGTGTAGCTTTAAAACTTTACGCAAATAATTAAAATTTTTGCAAAATTGCAAGTATAAGAAAATTTCTGTATAATAATTCTAGAGCAGTATTTGAGAGGTTATTATGGTGGCAATTCTAAATATAACAAAAGGCAAAAATAAAGTTATTGTGTCTGGATTAGCTGGAGCTTTATCAGCTTTAATATTTTTAACAGCAATCCACATTGCCGCAAAGATAGCCATTATCGTTTCTGCTGCTGCAGTTACTTACTTATTACTTTCGCTGATTCATAAAATAAGAACTAAAAAAGAACAGCCTGCTGAAATTACTGGTGTTTCAGGAGATGAAGGTGAAGAAAAAGGTACCGTAAAAGAACCAAAAAGAACTGAAACTGAGCTAGCAGAAGAAATAATAAGGAAAAGAGCAGAAGAGCGCATGGAGAAAGGATCACTTGGTGGCCCTATAAATGCGTTTGGCGAACCAATTCTTGATGAATTTAAGAACACTGAAGGCAGTCATTCTGCTGATTATACAAAAACTATGGTAGTACCTGAGAAAATTATTCTTGACATGTCAGATGATAGAAATCCTGCACAAAATAACTCTAGCTCTATAAAGAATCAGATGAAATCTCTCCCTGAACACATGGATGTATCTGGTAATCCACTTCCTGAGCAGCCACCGAGCAACCTTACCAATATAGGGCTTGGATCATCTAAAAGTACGCAGAAACTATCTGCTGCAGACTTGCTATTACAGTATGGGAATGTAAATAATGATGTGAGGAAAGTGCTAGAATGGCCAATTACCTCAAAGGAGTTTAATGGGTTAGGGTTTAACAGGTAGTTGCTATATCAAACTCTCCATCTTATATTGAGGATCAGATGCAATGCCATACACTCTATTTGGCGGAGCAATTTTGTTCTCTATACCAAAAACTATACCTTCAATTATTGCTGTGAGTACTTTTTCAAGGTTACAATCTGTTCCAGGAACACGGTGCTCTAGGCGGCATCTTTTGGAATCGTTGCCAAAATAGGGAATTCTTATCGCAGCAGTTCTGTTATTTACTCCCCAACTAATCGTAGTTGGAGTGTGAATATCCGGATACTGAAATCTTAAATATGAATCATCATTTGGAGCAAAAAACAACATATGTTTTTTCATCATTGCACATAATCCACCAATACTATGAATCAGATAGTCACTGTACTTTTGCTCATTGATATAAAATAAGTTACCGTTATTTGAATTCACGAGATTAACATGCACATTTAATGCACTGCCTGCTCTATCCAAATAAGGCTTTGCTTTAAAAGAAACATTCCCACCTAGTTTTTGTGCTGTTTCAGTAAGTGATTGTTTTGCTAACTCAAAATGCTTAATTAAATTGTAGGAGTTCGTATAACAACCACTTTTTATCTCATACTGATGTGTAGAATTCTCCTTCTCGCAAGAAAATTCAAGAGATGCTATTTTATTTTTGATGCTATT
>NZ_JAPQLM010000026.1:0-3979 GCF_028981765.1 Wolbachia endosymbiont of Drosophila seguyi | reverse complement strand
AATTATGGAATTAGAATGGCTAACATCAAAGGTAAAATCAGAGCTATAACACATAGAGATATAAGCTATGAAGATATTAATACTACTGTATCTGCTATAAGAAAGATACTAAGTAATTTTCTGCACTAATTGTTTGCAAACTTCTTGTCAAACAATATTATACCAATATAGTATTATGCTAGCATCTGCATAGAGCTATTTGGGAATAGGTGTGAACTTTGTCTTCTTTCAATATTTACTATTCTTCTGTGGATATATGCTGCTTTATTTATCAAGACAAAGTATACCAATTGCTCTACCACTGTTAATAGATACTGACCATGTAAAATTAAGCTATTTTTTTGCCTGCTTTTCTTTTTTTTATGGAGTATCAAAATTTGTTAATGGAATAATCATGGACTCCAAAAATAATCCATTATTTATGTTTGGGCTATGCAATATTGCAACTGGATTATTAACCATTGGTATAACTTTATCATATAATAATCTAACTTTATTACTGTTAACATTAATATTATTAGCTTGGACACAAGGGTTAGGTTGGCCAGCTATTACCAAGTTTATGGTTACAAACTCTAGCATCTCTTCAATTGCATCATCATGGGGAGTTATGAGCGCATCTCAGCAACTTGGTTCTTGTATTACTTTAATTGTATTACCAAGTATAATTAAAATATATAATGCAAAAAGTGCATTTTTGTACTCTGGTTTCTTATGCTTACTTTTTGGAATTTATATAATATTAAAGGCATATTACAAAGAAAGTGCCAACTTTACTACCTATTATAAGGTGCAGAAATCTCAAATAGGTATCAAGGTAACAAGTTCCATATGGTTTCTATGTTGTGCTACTTTTTGTGCTTATATTATAAAAATGGGAATCTTCTTTTGGTTTCCTATAATTTTAAAGAATAAATTACAAATTTCTCTTGTACAATCCTCACTAATAACAGGCGTATATGATTTAGGTGGAATCCTTGGAACTTTAATAACAGGAAGAATTAGTGATATGTACTTCTTTCAAAATAGAAGCTTGCTGGCATCACTTTATATGTTGGGTATAGCACTCACTTTTATTGCAATGAACTTTGGTCAAAACATAATTCTTATGAACCTTTGTGCAATCTTATCAGGATTCTTTATATTTGGAGTGCAAGTACTGACAGGTGTTATAGCTGTAGAAATTGCTCCACAAAATAATGTATGTGCAATTGTAAGCTTAACAGGATTATTTGGGTATATTGCAAGTTCAATATTTTCATGCGTGCTCTTAGGAGTACTTGTTAAGCACTGTGGTAACAGTATTATGTTTTCATTTTTTTCCATTTGCTCTGTTGTTGCACTCGTTTGCTTTTCCATACTATCAAGCAAAGATCTAAAAAACTAAGTAAAGCGGTGTAAAAAAAATTTCTCAACAGTTAAACTTTGTAGATAGATTTTTTACCCAAGGAATAAACATGGTAACCATATCTTAGTAATAGCTCGCTATCTAATAAATTACGGGAATCAAAAACATTAGGTGCAGCCATAATACTCTTTAAACTTGCAAAATCTTGATTTTTAAATTCTTTCCACTCCGTTAACAATAACAAGGCTTCCGCGTCCCTTGCAGCCCCTATAGCATTGTCCGCGTATTCTATATCCTTTAGAACTTGCCTAGCATTATCCATCCCCATTGGGTCATATGCAGTAATTTTAGCCTTGTTATTCACTAACAATTGTGCAATATCTATAGCTGGGCTATTTCTTACATCATCAGTACCAGACTTAAAAGTTAGCCCCCATATTGCTATTTTTTTATTTTGGACTCCATTTAATACATATTCTACCTTTTTAGCAATGTTTGTTATATGATTATAGTTAGATTCCTTAACTGAATTTAAAATTTGTAGCTTGACATTGTGATCTTCAGCAAGCCTTATTAAAGCTGACAAATCTTTAGGAAAACATGATCCTCCAAATCCTGGACCAGCTTTGAGAAATTCCTTACCTATTCTATGGTCCATTCCCATACTGTTAGCTAAAAGGTCAATGTCTGCTCCTAATAGCTCACATAAACCTGCCATCTCATTGATAAAAGCAACCTTTGTTGCTAGAAAAGCATTAGAAGCATATTTAATCATTTCAGCAGTAACTGTATCAGTGACTATTAACGGAATATTCTTATCTATAAATGATCTATATATAACTTCTAGTTTTGCTCTAGCTAGCTTAGTTTTTACTCCTATTATTATCCTATCTGGGTATAAAAAATCTGATACTGCAGAGCCTTGCTTGAGAAACTCTGGATTAACCCCCAAATCAAAATTATAGCCCTTATTAGATAAATAATTATATATATTTTCTGCAGTACCAGGAGGAACAGTTGACTTTATCACTATTAAGCAATCTTGATTAACTCTCTCAGAAACTTCACTTACTGCATTATATACATTCTGTAAATTTGCATTTCCTAGGGAGTCTGATGGAGTATCTACAGTTACAAACACTACTTCTGTGTTGGGATTTATTTGAGAATACGAATCGAAGAATCTTATCCTTTGTAACTTTATATTATTCTCTAAATAGTCTGCTAATCCAGGCTCATATATAGGAATTTTTCCTAATTTCAATAACTCAATCTTCTTAGTATTTATGTCAATGCAATCAACGTTATGACCCTGCTCTGATAACATTGCACAAGATACTAAACCTACATACCCTATTCCTATAATGGTTATATACATCTTGTCATCACCTTAAAAATATCCTAATGTAGCTCAACTGCTTAAACATTTAAAAAGAACATCATTAACAATTAGAGTCATAAATTTTTACTCTAGCGTTGCATACATTATTTTTCTTAATTACTTTACTTTCTGAATAAACTATAAACAAAGTCGATGGTATTAATATTAAAATACCATACAAAGCACTTTTATCAGGCAACTCATTAAACATAACATATGTTACTATTGCAGAAATTATTAGCTCTATGTATCTATATGGTGCAAGTGCAGTAGCATCTGCAAGAGTAAAAGCTTTTAATGTGAAGAACAGAATTAGATTTGAATTAATTCCCAAAACCAGTAGTAATACTAATTCTAACAAGGAAGGCAAATGCCAATAAAACAGCAAAGGCACAGTGGAAAAAATAGTTGTTGTTAGAGCTGAATAAAATAACATACTTATTACGGACTCTTTTGTTGCGAGTTTCTTATTAAGTATGTCTAATATAGCAAAGATTAATGTAGATACAATAAAAATAAGAATTTTAGGATTAAAGTCTTCACTATAAGCTTTGGTAGTAATAGCAATACCAACAAAGCCAATAACAGTTACTGACCATCTTTGCCAAATTATATTTTCATTTAGTAAAGGGATTGCAAGAAGTATAACAAATAATGGTATAGAAAAACTTATAATTGTTGCAGTTACTATGGGAAAAATAGCTAACCCATAGGTCCACAAGGTTATTCCAACAAATAACAATACTCCTCTAGTTATCTGAATAGATATTTGACTTGTTTTAAAAGCTTCTCTTCCATAGTAAAGCATAAAAGGTACAAGGGTAATAGTGCTAAATAAAAAGCGGAAAAAGATTACTTCAAAACTTTGGAGATGTAAACTTAGATATTTTGATATAGTATCATTAGCTACACTACTAAGTAAACTGAGTATAAACCAGGTAACTCCAAGCAAATAAGCTCTTAATCTGTGATCCATAAAACTCCCAATTTAATATTTTATGAGATAACTTTACTATAAAAAAGATCAATACTAGACAAGTTTTCCTCTATCTACTGTTTAACCATATTCATAAATATTTAGTAGAAATGATTTGAGAAGTATTATATAAAGTGCAGCTTTATTGTATAATTTTAATAAACAGAAATGCTAAGAGGTTGTCCGGAAACTAGTAAATTCAAACATATTCCCTCTTTAACATAACCCTACTCATAGCTAGGTATATGAAATTCTCAGTGGATGTTGTGAGTAA
>NZ_JAPQLM010000025.1:0-1492 GCF_028981765.1 Wolbachia endosymbiont of Drosophila seguyi | reverse complement strand
TTGTTGTTGCGTCAAGAATGTCTTTCAGAATACCGTTTTCTTTAGCTACTCTTAACATTTTCTCAACAGCCATACTATCTTTACGTAGTATAGCATAAGCAAGTGGTGTAACAGTTACTCTCCGACCATCTAGACATTTTATAGTTATTGTTGCGTTAAGAATATCTTTCAGAATACTGTTCTCCTTAGAGATTTTTAAAATTTCTTCAATAGCTATACTATTTTCACGCAGTATAGCATAAGCAAGTAGTGTGTAAGTTACTTCCCGGCTATCTGAATGTTTTATAGTTGTTGTTGCGTCAAGAATGTCTTTCAGAATATCGTTTTCTTTAGCTACTCTTAACATTTTCTCAACAGCTATACTATCTTTACGTAGTATAGCATAAGTAAGCGGTGCGCAAGTTTCTTCATGACCATCTGGACATTTTATAGTTGTTGTTGCATCAAGAATATCTTTCAGAATACCGTTTTCTTTAGAGATTTTTAAAATTTCTTCAATAGTTTTGCTATTTTTACATGATATAGCGTAAGTAAGCGGTGTGTAAATTTCTTTCTGACCATCTAGATATTTTATAGTTGTTGTTGCGTCAAGAATGTCTTTCAGAATATCGTTTTCTTTAGAGACTTTTAAAATTTCTTCAATAGTTTTGCTATTTTTACATGATATGGCGTAAGTAAGCGGTGTGTAAATTTCTTCTTGACCATCTAGATATTTTATAGTTGTTGTTGCGCCAAGAATATCTTTCAGAATACTGTTCTCTTCAGCTGCTACTAGAATTTCTTTAATAATTTTGCCATCCTCCCAGAACATAGCATGAGCAAGTGGTGTATAAGTCACTTCCCGGCTATCTAAATGTTTTATAGTTATTGTTGTGTCAAGAATATCTCTCAGAATACCGTTTTCTTTAGCTACTCTTAACACTTTCTCAACAGCTATACTATCTCTACGTAGTATAACATAAGCAAGTGGTGTGTAAGTCACTTCCCGGTCTAGATATTTCATGGTTGTTGTTGTGTTAAGAATATCTTTCAGAATACTGTTCTCTTCAGCTGCTACTAGAATTTCTTTAATAGCTTTGCTATCCTTCCAGAACATAGCATAAGCAAGTGGCGCGTAAGTCACTTCCTTGTTATCTGGATATCTTATAGTTGCTGTTGTGTTAAGAATATCTTTCAGAATACCGTTCTCCTTAGAGACTTTTAAAATTTCTTCAATAGCTATACTATCTTCATATAGTATAGCATAAGCAAGTGGTGTAACAGTTGCTCTCCGACCATCTGGATATTTTATAGTTGTTGTTGCGTTAAGAATATCTTTCAGAATACCGTTTTCTTTAGAGACTTTTAAAGTTTCTTCAATAGTTTTGCTATTTTTACATAATATGGCATAAGTAAGTGGTGTGCAAGTTTCTTCCTGACCACCTGGATATTTTATAGTTGTTGTTGCGTCAAGAATGTCTTTCAGAATACCGTTTTCTTTAGCTACTCTTAA
>NZ_JAPQLM010000024.1:0-784 GCF_028981765.1 Wolbachia endosymbiont of Drosophila seguyi | reverse complement strand
GATGTTATATATATTTCGTCATTTTCCTTTGGATTACAGAGGGCTAAAGGCTGCAATGCTAAGTCATTGCTACGAAAAACAAGAAGACTACTTTAATTTTAACAAAGCTGTTTTTAACTCAATAGATTCGTGGAATTACTACAATTTAAGTGATTTGACTTTACTACAAAGAATTGCTGCACTAAGCAACTTAAAGCAAGATGCATTTAACCAATGCATTAATGATAAGAAAATAATGGATAAAATCGTAAATGATAAATCACTGGCAATTAATAAACTTGGTATCACAGCCACTCCAATATTTTTCATCAAGCTTAACGATGATAAATCATATATAGAGCATAATAAAGTTAAACATGGAGGGTATAAAGAGCTGAAATATTTCACTAATGTGATAGATAAATTATATGGAAAAGCTATAGTGAAGTAATACCACTGTAGCTTACCATATAAAAGACTCTATGCTGAGTCATTGTTTTTCACTACTGTTTGTTGTTTTTTACGCTCAAACTCTCTTTTTTTACTGTGCCAAGTGTAGTAATACATAGCGATTTTATTCTCTATTAATACTATTGTCCCATCATAAAACTGAACCATATCCATAACTTTTCTCTGAGCTTCATCAAAACGTTCTTTATACTTTTCACGATAAGCTGGATTATGTAGTAACATAACCCCTTCATTCTTGTTAGATTTTTTGTTTAACGTTTCAACTTCACCAGCAATAGTATAAGACATATAACCCCCTCTAATTGATTATAAAAATTATATTTTAAAAAGAGAA
>NZ_JAPQLM010000023.1:0-12680 GCF_028981765.1 Wolbachia endosymbiont of Drosophila seguyi | reverse complement strand
ACTGGTCAGAAAAAGAATTTATTGCCTATGAACAGGAAATAAAACGTATTCTTGATGAACAGGCTGTCCTTGCTCAAAAACTTGATGATGCTACTGCAAAAGGCATCCTCATCGGACATGAAAAAGGCAGAAAAGAGAGGGAAATTGAAGTTGCAAAGAATCTACTTAAAGCAGGAGTTTCTATTGATATCATAGCTCAAACTACTGGTCTTACAGCTAATGAAATTAAAGACTTAAGCTCTTTGGATGTTTAGATGAACATCTTTGTACTAGATGAAAACCCAGAGATTGCGGCAAAAATGTTATGTGATAAGCATATAGTAAAAATGCTATTAGAAACTGCTCAGTTACTGAGTAATGTTTTTTCAATAGCATTAAAAGTGCCAAATCCTTTAGTCAGCATCACAGACCAGAATATAGAAGTTCCATATAAACTTACTCACAAAAACCACCCTTGTTCTCTATGGGCTAGACAATCCAAAGGGAACTTTTTCTGGTTAATAAAATACGGAAGGGAGCTGTGCAAAGAGTATACTTGGCGATATAAAAGAAAACATAGATCAGAAGAAGTTATAGATTGGTGTGATAGTAATAAGAATTTGCTTGTTTTTCAATCAACCGATATAAAGCCTTTTGTACAGGCGTTACCAGATCAATATAAGTCTAGTCATTCAGTAAAAGCTTACAGAGAGTACTACCTAAAAGAAAAGATGAGGTTTGCTAAGTGGGAAAAGGGTAGAGAAGTACCGGATTGGTTGCTAAGCAGAATCGTACGTCTGAAAAGCCGCAAATAAAAAGAACGCCTTAATTAGTAGAGAGGAAGGTGCATAAAAACTAAAACATCTTCTCACTTTAACTCTTAATTAGATTTGAGGTAAATCATTAAAATCTCCACTCTTTTAACTGAGTCTGATAAAATTTAAAAACGGCAGTTTATTGAATACTTTACATGATTAAACCATTAAAACTCTTCAATTTTACTGAATTGATGGTAATTTCAAGGTATTTGCTGCTCAAATTTAGATACATGCTAATTTCTCTATTATAAATACTTAAATTATAAACTATTTACTCTTTAATTTTGGTTATTAGTACTGCGATCCAGAGGTATTCCAACATCACTCACTTCAGAAGAGCAAAGTACTCTGATAATCTGGAATTTCAAAGTAAGGTCTCGATATTACTTCTTTTATAACCTAACGAAAATCTGAGTTCAGAACATAAAACCAGTCCCTTAATATAACTACTTTGCTGTTCCCTTACTATCATTTACAAAGAAGCCCTTATATTTTTCTACTAAATCTGGTCTTTTCTTCATCTATATCTCCTTCTACACCTAGAACTCTATTCGCCAATTCCCTATTCTCTAGAGAAATAAGTAATGCTCTATATCACCGTCAGAAATTAATCTGCCGCACCGAGAACTAATAGACCTTTTTATCTTTCCCATTATCTCTTTTCTTGGGGTGAGTAAAACAATATATTTTTCCACATAGTTATAAGCTGGGAACCATAAAAACAGCTTCATGATCAGCCATTTTAAAAGTTCGATCAAGTTCAATATTCCTAAGCGTTGTACTTGCCTTATATGAACAATAACATCCCAATGTAAGGAAAGTTAATGCAGTCAAAGCAAGTGAAATAGATATTCCTAAATGAGACATTGTTAAACTTGTGCCAACAGCAAATACTCCAGATAATATAAGAGAAGCAGAGGCATAAATTATTTGCTTTCTACTCTGAGCTCTTGCTTCTGAGAATTGAGATTTTACTGCTGAACTTTGTTCAGAGACTCGAGATAGGTTGCTAGTCCTTTTACTATAACCTTGTTTTACATTAACACCCACAGACTCAGTGGCAACTTTTGAATCCATCTCATCCTGGATTGATATATCAATATTTTCCGGCTGTTCATTAGCTAGAATAAGCTCATCATGCAAATTTTTTACAGAGCAAAAATGTGAGGGATCGATACTAAAGCTTTCTTCAATGCCTTCTAATCGTTTATTCTCTTCCTTTAATCGTTCTATATTTCCTCGTAATATACTATTTTCTAATAGCAATTCCTCACATTGTTTCCCTTTTGCATCTATCTCTTGTTCCAGCTTTACTAGTTTAATTTCATAGTCTTTACATAACTCAGCTTTTCCTTCCGGTGTATCTGCATCCTCCACTTGTATACACGAATCTTCGGTTTCTCTTTTTGTTTTTTCCGCTCTTAACAAATACTCATAATCATCTTCTAACCCATTTATTTTTTGCATTAATCGTTGATTGTTCTCATTCAGCCCATTTATAACTTCCTGCATCTTTTCTTTTTTATTAAATAGCAATTCCTTTTCTTCTTTCGCTGTAGCAAGTTTTTCCTTAAGTTCATCATTTTCTGCTAGAAAATCTTTATTCTCTTTTTCAAGTTTATCTACTTTTTTCTCTAACTCTTGAACACTGTTATCTAAGGATTCATTCATCTTTTCCAATCCCTTCAATTTTTGTTCAAGATACATGCTTTTAGAATCACTTTGTGGTAATCTTGTACCAATATCTACGAGAATTTCTCCTACAAAATCCATAAACTTTTTGAAATGTCTCTCATGAACTATCACTTCTTCACTTAGTGTAGTATTACCCAGCTTTTCCACAATTTCTTGGATTTTTTTTAAACTATTGGATAATAGCTCCATTCGTTCAACAATTTTAGTTACTTCACTTACGTTCAATTCATCACTCAGATCTGCATTACTAGTATAATTCTCACCAGTGGTAACTAGGTTAGATGGATTGGCAGGTTTAATCGGGGTACTCGTATCAACAGAAGCTCCAAATGGCATAAACAGTGCACTTCGGCTGCTCTTAATCAATCTACCTAGTGAAGGTATATCACTATTATAAAGTGTTCTATCACCACTAGAGGCAACTTGCTCTTGTCTATAATTTGTAGAAGTTCCTGTTGGACTAGTACCATTTTTCTGATCTTCTCTACTGCTTTCATTCGTAAAGCGCTTCACTCCCATTACCCTCCTAACATTCTCTCCAAGTTCTTCTCTTTCGATTATAATACGAGATTCATTTTTTTCATAGTTAATTTTATCATATAATTGTTCACATTCTTTGTAGGACAATATTGGTTGTAGCGTCTTCTTCTTTACTTCTTCATCGTAGAAAGCTCTCAGCTTATCATTTGATAATATTGCTATAGCTTCTTTTACATCAGGATGCAATTGAGAATGCCCATTTTTGTATGAATGAACACGGTTCAGTAGAAAAATCTTAACAGAGTGTTGCTTGTATTCCATAATTTCCTCTAATGTAATCCCCATAACTTTTTCTTGTGATTCTATGTATCCTAGAGCTTCTTCAAAGTCTTGTCTGTTAGAGATGAGAGGTTGAGCTTTTTTTAACTTTTTGATCTCACCATCTTTTGGATGCACACCATTAACTTCAATAACAGGGATAACACTTGCAGAGTCAATCGCATTTAACACAATACTACAATCATCTTGATTTTTTAGGAAAGCTTTTAGCTGTTTTTTAAAGTTCAATAAATTACTTAATTTATCTTCATTAGTTTTAGATTTTTTGATTTGATCATAAACGTTTCTGGCTGCTTGGTTATTCTCTTTATCAGTCCTTATTTTACTTTCTAACTTACCAAGGAGTTTGCTCAGTGGTTTTTTAAGTTTCTTATAATCGTTAACAAGCAGTTCTCTTATCCGTCTTTCAAAATCTCCTTTTTCTTTGAATCTCAAAACAGTATATAGATCATCTTCAGCCCTCTGCTGATCGGATTTTGTATTTACAACCATAACCTTACCTAACACTAACAGATACTGCTGAACAGAACTTAAGGGCGAAGTTAAAACACACTTAGTTAAAGTCATAAGCACTTCTCCAATTAATCTTACTAATATTCTTCTGGAAAACAACATATCTACTGACCTTATTCTTGGGAATATAAATAGAAAAAGTGCATCACCTATAGTCTCCAGAAAACCTGGTGTTAGCTGTCAAATTAAGATTTCTAGAAAATACTCAATAATTCCAGACAGATTTCTCGAGGCCTGACCAGAACGTTTGGGTATCAAATAGGTCTTTCTGGAGTAATTAGGTGTTGTAACTTAGTTACAAATTTAGTACCATAGCGTTGTTTTCATGATATAGGGAGGTTTAAATGCCAATAGAAACAAAACGTCAGGCTGAAGTGCTTAAAAAGCTACAAGATGTGATAAAACATACAGATCGTAACATTGCGGCTGGAAGAAAGTTAGCTATTAAAAGGTGGGTCGAGACCTATATAGAGTATATCAAACTTTTTAAGGATGATAAGCTGGAATTCTTATATAATGTTTTTCGAGATGAAGGTTGTTGGTTAGGTACAAGGTTAAATAATACTGTTTTAGGTCAGAAATTGACTGAAGAGAAAATAGGAGAAATCGATAACCCACTACCAAGGTATGGTATGGCATCTAGGTACTGTATAACGGGCAAGATAGGTGATTTTTTCAACAAGCAGTTTGTACTCTCTAGAGGTCAATTTACTTCAGAAGAGGTAGATAGTCAAGGTAATCCGATCAGTGATCAATATGTAAGAAACATTCTGCTATCATCCATGAAGAGAAATGGTCCTGTGTTTGATTTCTGGATCGATAGAGAATCTGGGGAATTAAAGAAGTATGATGCAGTAGAAGGTTTTGACAGTACTGTAAAACTTAAGTGGAGCGAAGGGGTAGAGTATTTTTATAATCAGTTAGAGGAAAAAGATAAGGAGAAGAAGCTTACAGAAGCTATTGTTGCTCTTTCTCGTCCTCAATCTGTTAAGAGAGACGCTCCTATTTTAGATTTTTGTGTAAGGAATATAGGCGATAAAGATACTCTTTTACAGAAATTATTGCAGAAAGATAAGGGAGTATATTCCCTTCTTGCTGAATTAATAGAGTCATGTTTTTTTGATACGGTTCATGATTTGGTACAGTGCTGGTGTTATAAAGGCGTTTCAGCAGGAGGAAACTGTTCGGACAAGATATTCTCACAGCAAGACTATGAACTTTTTCTTTATTCACTTTCAAATGTGATGTTGAAAAATCCTGAGTTAAGTGTTCAAGCTAGATCCCTTATTATGGAGATTTGGAAATGTGAACGCTTTGCTGAATACAGAGAGACCTCTGTTAATACTTCTAATTATACAGTTCCTATAAAGAGTGTACTTGGGGGATTAATCATTAATTGGAAACGAGAAGATGTTTGTAAGCCCGATAGGGAAATAGAGAAAGAAGAAATATTAGATATGATTTCATTTGCCAAAGGTTGCTTTCCTGAAAAGTTTGACCTTTTTAAAGAAGTCATGATAGAAAATCTTAGAATATGTGGTAGGGAAGGAAAGAGGAAAGGTGTAGATTACGGCAAGTTTGCAGAAGAGTTATTTCTTCAGTTAGAGAAAGTAACTTTACCTTCTGTAGGTGATGGTCCTTGGAATAATTTGCGGTCTCAATCTAAGGTATCTTTGCCACTTGATGGTTCTGGTGATGGCCCACAGTCTGAGTTTGAAGCTCCTAGTGTGAGTGGTATTTCTGGTTCTCATAAGAAAAGAAGAATCTAGTCTACTCATTAATGTGAGTGGTTTTTCTGGTCTTAGCAAATAGAGAGGTGCTTTGTGCCTTTAATAAGAAGTTTAGTGGATGGAGATCTTGATGGTTTTAGACAAGAGTTTGAATCCTTTTTAGATCAATGTCCATTTTTCTTGTATCATGTAAGTACAGGACGTTTCCTTCCTGTATTCTTTTTCAGTATGTTTGCTACTGCTCATGATGCTAATATCTTAAAAGCAAATGAGAGAGTGTATTTTCGTTTTGATAATCATGGTATTGATACAGGTGGTAGAAATAGAAATACAGGGAACCTAAAAGTCGCTGTTTATCGTGACGGACAGCAAGTTGTCAGATGCTACAGTATTTCTGATCGTCTTAATAGTGATGGGTTAAGGTTCAGTACAAGGGAAAGAAATGCTCTAGTGCGAGAGATTAGAGGGCAAAATCCAAATTTAAGGGAAGAAGACCTAAATTTTGAGCAATACAAAGTATGCATGCATGGAAAGGGCAAGAGTCAGGGAGAGGCGATTGCAACAGTATTCGAGGTGATTCGTGAAAAAGATTCTCAAGGTAGAGATAGATTTGCTAAATATTCAGCGTCTGAGATTAGCCTTCTTAGGCATATAGAACGCAATAGGCTTAATGGGATTAATGCACCTGCGCCACGCAGTTTGTTGACAGTTAAGGAAATAGGAAGTATACGACTCAATCAAGATCAGAGAGTACAGCTTGGTCATTTGGTCAATTTTGTGCAAGTTGCACCGGGTCAGCAAGGGATTTTCAGTTTTATGGCAGTGCTAGCAAGTAACCAAAGAATAAATATAGAACGTGGAATAAATGAAGGAATTTTGCCATACATAACTCGAATCTATCGTAGTTACCTAGGCAGCCTACAAAATGACATTCAAAATCGCAGTCAAAAGTTTGAGAGTCACGGATTTTTCTTAGGTTTGTTGGCAAATTTTATTCATCTCTACACAATAGATATTGACCTTGACTTGTCTCCTGGAAATTCATATGTTGCTTTTCTTATATGTCATCAGGCAGAGAGAGAAAACATTCCTATCGTTATTAATGTTACTAGATGGAGGACATCGTCTGATATTGCATTAAACCGCGCTAGAGCTGATGCTAAAAGATTACATGCTTCTTCATTTATATCTATTCACACTGAATCAAGAAATGCTGTTTGTATTGGATTAAATTTTAATCTGAATATAGATCCTTTTAGTATTGATACAGTAGAGTTTTTAGAGAATAGATTTCCTTTGGTACAAAGATTATTTGAGTGTTTGGAGGATGAAGGAATTAGAGAAAATATTAGAGATTTCTTGCTTCAACATCTTCCTAACGAAATACCAAGAAATGCAGAGAATTATAACAGAATATTTGATTGCATAACTGGTTTTGCTTTTGGGAATAGTATTTTAGAAGAGTTCAGATTAGTAAACGCAGTTCAACAACGTGTAAGAAAGTATATATTTAGATATGGTGATGAGAATCATGCTTTAACCATGGTCTTCCATACTCAAGGTTCTGATATAGTTATACTTCATATTAGAGATAACAACGCTGTACAACAAGGAGCCATCAATTTACAAGATCTTAATGTTGACGGAAATAATGTTCATGTACGGGAAGTTTCATGCACACTTAATAATCAACTTGGCCTTAATATTCATACAGATAACCTTGGTTTATATCACAATTACCAAAATAATAATGCAAATAATTTTCTTGGTGGTAATCTTGTGCAAGTGCCTAATGCTGGAAATGTGCATAATGCTTTAAATCAAGTTATGAATGATGGCTGGCAAGATAGATTTCAGCATCAAGAATTATTTAGAAACATTTCTGCAGTATTAATGCCAGAAGATACGCATGGCAATATGATAATAGATGTAAATAGCAAAGATAAGTTTCGCTCTATACTACATGGTACATTTTATGCTAGTGATAATCCTTATAAAGTGCTTGCTATGTATAAAGTTGGTCAAACATATAGTTTAAAAAGGTGGCAGGAAGAAGAAGGAGAAAGGGTAATACTTACAAGAGTTACAGAACAGAGACTAGGTCTTCTATTATTAAGACAACCTACAGCAGATACTCACCCAATTGGATATGTATTAGGATTTGCTGATAATGCAGAAGAAGTAGAACAGGAGCAAGACGAGGCAAGGTACAAAATAACAGAATTGATGAGCAAACAAAGGGGATATTTGCCTATTACTTCTGGCAATGAGGTGGTTTTGTCTTATGCTGTATTTAATAGAGGTGCACAGAGAGCAGAAGACTTTATATCTCTTCCACAACAAGCAGTGTATGTACATAGACTTGATCGTCGTGGTCATGACTCAAGACCAGAAGTATTAGTGGGACCTGAAAGTGTTATTGATGAAAATCCACCAGAAAATCTATTGTCAGATCAAACTCGTGAAAATTTCAGGCGCTTTTACATGGAAAAAAGACCAGGACAGAACTCGATTTTTTTGCTTGATATAGATGATAATCTGCACGTTCCATTTAGTTACTTGCAAGGTACTAGAGCACAGGCAATAGAAACATTAAGGTCAAGAATAAGGGGAGGTGGTACTTCTACAGCACAAGGAATATTACAACAAATAAACACTATCCTTCGTAGAAACAACGCTCGTGAAATAGAAGATGTGCATAATCTACTTGCACTAGACTTTGCAACAGAAAATCAAAATTTCCGTTATTGGCTACAAACTCATGACATGTTTTTCGCTGCACGACAATATACTTTCCATGATGATCGATCTAATCCAACTAATGATCGTCATGATTTTGCAATAACTTCAGTAGGAGTCGATGGAAATCAAAATGATCCAACAGGTAGGGACTTATTAAGTAGTAACATAGATAACTTTAAACAAAAAGTAGATTCGGGTGAAAAAGATAGATTAACTGCTATTATTAATGTAGGTAATCGTCATTGGGTTACATTAGTTATTGTCCACCAAAATGGAAATTATTATGGGTATTATGCTGATTCACTTGGTCCAGATAGTCGTATTGACAATAATATTCGAGGAGCTTTAAGAGAATGTGATATTAGCGATGATAATGTCCATGATGTTTCCGTTCATCAGCAAACAGATGGCCATAATTGTGGCATATGGGCATACGAAAATGCTAGGGATATTAACCAAGCTATTGATCAAGCTTTACAGGGAAATGGTAACTTTGGAGAGAAAGGTGAAGGTATTATAGGTTATATACGTGGTCTTCTTAGTGCAGGAATTGGAAATGACACTAGACAACCTCAAAGAAATGAACAATACTTTAGAAATCGGAGAAGAAATATTTCACAATTATTCCAAAATGATTCTCTATCTTCTCCTAGGGGTAGATTGATTCAAGGTCGTCCAGGAATTCAACATGAAATTGATCCATTACTATTACAATTTTTAGAACTCCAATATCCACAGCGTGGAGGTGGGGGAGCATTGCAATTAGGCGGAGAAAGAGTGATATCAATTGATTTTGGTCCGCAATCTGTATTGGATGAAATTGATGGAGTGAATAGAGTTTATGATCATAGCAATGGTAGAGGCAGTAGGTAGAGGTTAATAGGTGAATGAAGTATTTCTTTACTCCATATTTACGCGTTGGTTGTAATGGGTCTTTTAATTTATTTCTGCATATTTTTTTTGGGGGGTTGTTTATTAACAATAATATAGAAGATATTAATAAAGCTTTTGTCCGTAAAGCACATTCATGAGAGCGATATTTTCTTAAAATCAGCTAGCTTTAGATGCTGAAGTTGTGTACCGTTTAGAATAACTTCCTTAATTTTGGATATAAAATAATTTAAACGTAAGATCCACTGTAAAAGATAAGATTTAATTTGGAAGAAAAATTGATGTGATTAGAACTTGACTTTACATAGTATAGGAATATTTTTTATAAAAAGAACAATATCCATTTGAAATGTAAAATTATCATAAATTTTTCTTTTTGTTCTCAAATGAATTATTATTAATTTAGTATTATATATTGCTAATAACTTAAATAATCCAACCATTTCCAGCAACAAAAACCGCTACCCGTGAGAACATTTTTCTTTGGGATGGGATGGTCTACCAATTGTACCATACGAACTTTTTTGTATAATAATTTCACTATACGCTAAAATCAGCTATACTGGCTTACTTTTGCTAAATCTACATACGAACTATTTTGCCTAACTTTATTGCAAAGATTTCAAGCTTCTATTTTCATAACGCCGCTTTTGTTTAAATTGTTCTCACAAAGGTATGTACTTTTTGTGGTTTAAGGAGTAAATAATCAAATTTTCTGCAACACTAAAATTAGATATTTCTCTCAAAAATACTTTATTCCAAAAAAACACTTTTTCTTTTTATTAAACCATGGTAGGCTTACGGGGTCGTTAAAGTGAGGTACGGTATAATGTATCCAGAATTGAGTCAACACTTTGCTAAGAAGTCCGATCATAGTGAGGCACTTAAGCAGAATAGTCTTGTTTCTCCAGAACGCAAGCATGCGCAATTTTTCTATGGCACAGTTCAGGGTAATGTGAGTACCCCGATTCACAAGAATGCGTCCTGCTCAATTTCCACAAGTAACAGTTCGGTTAATGAGGCTAACCTGAGTGACCAGATTGGTGTGGATGGTGCAAGTGTAATGGCCGAGCCAATGAACGCAATAGCAACTGAATTGAACAAACTAGGAGAACAATTACTGTGCAAGCGCTTACAGGAAATCAAAGCAAATATTGAAGGAGCTGTCCTTGCTCTTGTATGTGAGGCAGAAGGACTGGTTAGGAGTAGTAGAGAAACTCACCACAAAAATGAGTCTGGAAACTTTCATCAAGCTATTCTCACGTCTAAAAGAAAGTTAGAGGTACAAGAGGAGAAAAATACTCTTTTAGATGTAGAAAATCAAGAATTGTTGGAACAAATAAGCCAATTAGAAGGAAATAATAAAGAGTTTTCTGATAAAATGGATGAAATTAATAAAAACAAAGGTCAACTAGAGGAGGATCTGAATGGCATAAGGCAAAAATTGAATGAAGTAACTCAGACACTTGGGAACACAAGGGCTCAATTAAAAGAGAGTAAGAAAGAGCTGGATGATGCAAAGAAAGACGTTTCGCAATCAGAACAAGAGATATTAAATCAACAAGCAAATATTAATGATCTAACTAATAGAGTAAGTAAATTTACTAGTGAAAAAGATCAACTTAAAGGGGAACTTGATACAACAAAAACTCAACTTACGGAAAAGGAGAAAGCACTAAATGCTGCAAATGAAAGAGTTAAAAAATTAGAACAAGATCTAAAACAAGAAAGTCGAAAGATTATTGACCTAGATGATCAAGTAATTCAATTAACTGTACAAAATAGTCGACTGAAAGGGCGTCTGGATAATGTAGATCAAAGGATTGTGCAGTTAGAACAACTTGAAGAGGAGAATCATGATCTAACTGATAAAGTAGCCCTACTTACCAAAGAAAAAAGTAGATATGAAGGCATTCTTAAAAGTACTAAAGAGGAATTTGATAGAACAATAGTTCAACTTAAAAAGCTGGAGCAAGAATCGGCTGAAAAAATTCAGGCATTTGAGAATACAAAAGTTCGGTTAGAACAAAAGTCTGGCGATGTACAGCAAGACTTGGCTGCAAAAATTGAGGAACTTGAGAACATAAATCAAAAGGTTTTGCGACTAGAACAGGAGCGAGATAGTGCACAGCAAGGCTTGGCTACAAAAACAAAGGAATTCGAAAGCGCAAAAACCCAGCATGAAAAGCTGCAGAAAGGCTTGGATGAAAAAACTAGTGAAGTAACTCAGCTCACTGAAGAAAATAATAAACTAAAGAATGAGCTAAAGCTAAAAAAGCCTGAAAATAATAACCTGAAGACAAAGCTGCAGGAATCTGAAAGCAAAAATAATGGACTAGAGAGTCAAATCGAAAATCTGCAGAAACAACTTGAAAGCAAAAATAAAGAGCTAAATGGTAAAAATGAAAGATTTTTGGGAGCAAAGACTCATAGTAAAAGACAAGGTAATTACGCCTCTGTTTCTTTTGTGTTATCTGGGGCATTTGCTGTTGGTGCAAGTTTAACAATGTTTCATTTAGCAATATGTATTTCACTCGCTGTAGCTGCGTTAACTTTTTTTGTAGTAGGATATTACTATTCATATAAGGCAAATACAGCACTTAGCTATGTTGAAATTGATCAAATCGCAAGAGGTGCTAGTCATGTAACTGTTTAAAATGGTTTTTAGGTTTTGAAATTTGTACCAGTTGGGCAAGTTAAACAGATACGGACATTTAGCTCTTACGCAATAACTTTAGGAATTCTGGAATCGTTTCATATATATGTTTAAGATTATCACTGTTTTTATTACATAATTAAGTGTCAGTTCCTGTAACACTAGTTTACCTCCATTCTTTGTTTTAAAGTATTGGTTTTCTGGCACTAGTCTTTTCCATTGCCTATTGCTTTTGTAAATTAAGATTCTAAGCCGTAAAACTTTGCCAATTGCTCACTCCACAGCATCGGTATTTCTCTTTTGAGCTTTCTCCATAACATAAGAAAAACTAACCTCTTTTTTAGCGAATGTCAGGCTAGTTTTTCTTTCAACTTTTACTATAAAATGCTTTCTTCTACTTGAATATACCTCAAGATGTTCTGTGTATCTTCTACAAAGTTATTCTTAATGTTTGCTAACTCCTCTTCTTTCTCGGATAACTTATTCTCTATTATTTTATTAAAACAATCAAAATCTCTGCATTTCAATTGTAATCTCATATCTTCATTTTCATAAAAGCTTTTTATAACATCATAATATTCTCTAGTTTCATCGGTCTCTGGCTGTTGTCTCTCTTTAAATATTGCTTTTAATTTTGAATCTATATCTAACTCTTTTCTTATTTCTTCAATTGCTGCTTTATGATACCCTTCATAATCTTTAAGTTTCTCTAATATCCTACATTCTGCTGTCTCCTTTAATGTTTTAAGTAGATCTTTAGCATGAGATTTTTCCGTTTTTTGCTTCCACTCATCATACGTATAGTCTGTTTGACGTGTACCATATTTTGTATCTTGA
>NZ_JAPQLM010000022.1:0-8033 GCF_028981765.1 Wolbachia endosymbiont of Drosophila seguyi | reverse complement strand
AAGTAATCCTTACCTTTTAATCTGCAGATTGGCGAAAGCAAATACAATAGCTTCAGTTTCATGATAAGGGAGCTGGCGAGGTTTGTCAAGGAAGTTTTTCTTTTCCGTGAATTCCCTTTGAGGTTGAATATTGAAAATTAACCGGAGAGTTGTGGATTACTTTGTATATGTCATAACAAGCCATGGCGCTCTCAGCAAAACCATTTAGTATTAATTTTAGTTTGCCTGAATAAATAGCTATATCTCCGATTGCATATATCCTATCTCTACTGGTTTTAAGTGTAGCTGGGTCGACAACTATGCGGCTATGTTCTAACTGTATACCCCAATTGTTTATTGGACCAAGATTCATTGACAATCCAAAAAATGGCAGCAAAAAATCAGCGGATATTTCTTTTTCTTCCTTAGAGGCAATGTTTTTTACTATCACTGCGCTCAACTGCCCATTACCTCCTGCTAGTTCGTGTAATTGATATGGCACTACCAGTTCTATTTTTCCATCAATTTCAAGTGATTCTAATTTATTTCTAGTTTCAGGAGTGCAGCGAAATTCCTTTCTCCTATGTATCACATAAATTTTCTTCGCAACTTTAGAAAGTTCTACAGTCCAATCAGCCGCAGAATCACCCCCACCTGCAATGACTATAGTTTTGTCCTGAAAATCAGAAATTTTATTTACACTGTAAAATACAGATTTATTTTCATATTCTAATATACCACTTAAGGGTGGACGGTTAGGTTCAAACATTCCGTTACCTGCAGCAACAATAACGGCTTTGCATTTTACCTCTGTACCTATGTTCGTTATGACAGTAAAGCTTTCACCTTCGTTATTTGAAATCTTTTCCACTTTTTGACTTAAATGGTAAACAGGCTTAAATGGCGAAGATTGCTCCATTAGTTGCTCAATTAATTTTTGGGCAGTGATTACAGGATAACCAGGTATATCATATATTGGCTTTTCTGGGTAAAGAGCTGTGCATTGTCCTCCTGCTTGATCCAAAACATCTATTATATGACATCTCATATCAAGCATTCCCGCTTGAAAAGCAGTGAATATTCCAACAGGTCCTGCACCTATTATTACTATATCGGTTTTCATATTCAGATGGTGATCTATTTATAGATATTAGCTTTCTTTGCTAACAAGGTCAATTTACAAAGGGATGTATTTTTAAAAGATGTGGCTAGATTAGACAAGATTTCCAGCGTTATGAACCACATAGTCCAAATAAGCTCTAAAAATCAGCTAGCATAGCGAGATGCTGTGCGGACGGAATGGGATTCGAACCCATGGTACGCTCATCACGTACGTCAGTTTTCAAGACTGGTGCCTTAAACCGCTCGGCCATCCGTCCACTTCTTTTCTATCACAACATTTGATTTTAAGCAATCTATAAAAGCTTTACTTGCCCACGCAAAAGTTGCTAAACACACTACTCAATATTTCCTCAACATCAATAATTCCAATCACCGCACCAAGTTCAAATGCAGCAAGCCTCAAATCTTCAGATATCAACTCAATTGGATTATCGATATTAAAACGTTGTAAATGTTCCAGTGCTTTCTTCATGTGATTCCTATGTCTTTGCCGAGTGATTACAGGAGTGTCTCTATCATGCCCAAATTTTTCCTCTGCCTTCTCTTTTATGAGAGAGATCAATTTGTTTGTACCTATTTCCTTTAGAATAGAAATGGGTAAAAGATCTATGCCATTAATTTTTATATTGTGATTATTGATAACATCGTCAGCTTTGCTCAATACATAAATGGTGTCATTTTGGTCTGATGTCATGCAAGTAGCTGACACTGGAATCCAGCTATGAACATTGTTTTCAGCACATGTTTCTAGAATCCATTGTCTATTGCATAATTTGCAAGTATTTTTATATCTGGATCCCAGTGTCAAGCACTGGGATGACACCGTTTGTTGATTACAATATTTGCATAGTTGTGTGTCAACGACAGATGGTATATTGCCTGTGGCTTGATAATTGACATCGTGTCGTTGTTCAAAAGGAAATAGCTCTATTCTTAAATCAGCTTCAAAAGACCTCTTTTTCGCTCGACTTATACCTTCTAATTCTATTGGATCTGAACTTTCACGAATTCCAGCAGTATCAGAGAGAATGATTGGGTATCCGCCAATGTCAATATGAGCTTCAAGTATATCTCTTGTTGTGCCTGCATATTCAGAAACAATAGCAATATCACGCTTGGCTAAGAAATTAAACAGAGTTGATTTACCGACATTTGGTTCACCAGTTATTACAATATGTAAACCCTCACGCAACCTTTCGCCCCGTCTATTATCATTTAAATGCTCTTGTATCAACTGCACGAGAGATTGCACTTCATTATTAATTTTTTCCAATTCACTTTTTTCTGCCCAAATGTCCTCTGGAAAGTCTATATATGCTTCGATTTTGGATTGTATCGTTATTAATCTTTGCCTCCAATTGCTGTATAGTCTCTCCAATTCTCCTGATATCTGCTTAATCGCTTGTTTAGCTTGCATTTTCGTCTCAGCATCAATTAAGTCTGCAATCCCTTCTATTTGCGTTAAGTCAAATTTACCATTTAGAAAAGCCCTAAGTGAGAATTCTCCAGGCTTGGCCATAACGAAAACTTTTGATAATTCCTCCAAGATGATTTTTATAACTGCCTTGCTTCCATGCACTTGTAACTCTATAACGTCCTCGCCAGTGAAACTGTTTGGAGCAGGGAAATAGATGATTATTCCATTATCTATCAATTGACTGGAATCATCATATAGATCAACTAAAGTAGCAAATCTTGGTTTAATTTCTTTCTTAATATGAAAATGATTTAAAGCTTTAAGCGCGTAGTTGCCTGAAATTCTGATTACTGCAACTCCTGACTTACCAAATACGGTCGATAAAGCGAAAATAGTTTCATTTGTGTTTGTCATTATTTATATAAACTACTTAGCAATATTACACTTAAGAAACCAAAATACCTAAAAAGTCACCCAGGTGAAAATATTTATTTTGAAAACTGATAATATGATTTATAATGACTGACACAAGTTTTAAATATTTTATGCTCAAGAAATTAGCTTGGTACTGGTCTTTTGTAGAGTTAATTAAAGGGTTTGTTATTACATTAAAATATATGTTTAAGCCAAAGGTTACTTTGAGGTATCCTATGGAGAAGGGCCCTTTAAGTCCAAGGTTTCGTGGTGAGCATGCGTTGCGTAGGTATCCAAACGGTGAAGAACGATGCATAGCTTGTAAATTATGTGAAGTTATCTGCCCTGCTCAAGCAATAGTTATTGAAGCAGAGGAAAGAGAAGACGGTAGTCGCCGCACCACGCGCTATGATATTGATATGACAAAATGCATATACTGCGGACTTTGCCAAGAGGCATGTCCAGTTGATGCAATTGTTGAAGGTCCTCACTTTGAATTTGCTACTGAAACAAGAGAGGAGCTAATGTACAATAAAGAAAAGTTATTGCGTAATGGTGAAGTTTGGGAAGACGCAATTGCACTCAGGTTAAAAAAGAATAGGCCTTATTATTAATGTTCAGAGCTTATAACCCTGTTATCCATTATGATTTAGGGGCAGTGCCCACTAGGGATGGTGTCATCCCAGTAGCTGATACACAACTGTACGAACATTTGTTTGCGAGGGCAGTATGTTAAATGTTATAGCCTGTTTTGCCTCAAACACAAAGGTGTCATCCCAGTGCTTGACACTGGGATCCAGTAAAATTGATTGTGAACAAGCACACTATGCAACATTTTCAATGAAATTACAAAAAAGCTGGATTCCAGTGTCAAGCACTGGGATGACACCATTTGCTGTGCAATTTACCTTCGAAAATGAATGTTCGTATGGCTATGTGCGTGACACTGGGATGACACCGTTGGAAGAAGCAAACCGCCTTCAAGCTACATGTCCGTATAGGTTTATTTATGGTTAGGGTTACTTTTTCAACCGAACAAAAAGTAAAAGAATACAGTGGTAAAGTCACTGGCTTTGATATATTACAACCGGATGCTTTGAAAGAAGTAGTTGCATTGAAAGTAAATGGTGAGCTATATGACCTCTCACGTGAAATTGAAGCTGATGCAGAGATAGAGGTGATACAACTGAGTGACGAAGTGGGTTTAGATATAATAAGGCATGATGCTGCTCATATAATGGCGCAGGCAGTGAAAGAGCTATTTCCTAATACTCAGATTACTATCGGCCCAACAATTCAGGACGGTTTTTACTATGATTTTGCTACAGATCGTACCTTCACTACGGACGATCTTACCGCAATAGAAAAGAAAATGAAAGAGATTGTAAAAAGTAACCACAGATTTGTTCGAGAAGTTTGGACTCGCAAGCAGTCAGTTGATTTCTTTAGTGGTATAGGCGAAAAATATAAGGTTGATATTATCTCATCCATACCAGAGGGTGAAAACCTAACTGTTTATAGGCAAGGTGATTTTGTTGACCTATGCCGTGGTCCGCACTCACCATCAACCGGTAGAGTTAAAGCGTTTAAACTTATGAAAGTAGCGGGTGCATACTGGCGTGGTGATTCTAAGGGCCCAATGTTGCAGCGAATATATGGCACAGCATGGGGAAATAAGGATGAATTAAACGCTTACCTTGAGTGCCTCAAAGAAGCAGAAAAACGTGATCACCGCAAAATTGCTAAGGATATGGATTTATTTCACATTCAAGAGGAAGCTGTTGGGCAGGTTTTTTGGCATGAACAAGGATATATTCTATATAATGTTCTTGAGTCTTACATCAGAAAGAAGCTAATAAATAATGGCTATTTTGAGGTAAAAACTCCTATTTTAGTAAGTAAAGAGCTGTGGGAAAGATCTGGACATTGGGATAAGTTTCGTGAAAATATGTTTATTGTTGACGAATCTGAGAATAAAAAGTTAGCAATAAAACCCATGAATTGTCCTTGTCATGTGCAGATTTTTAATTCTCACACCAGGAGCTACCGTGATTTACCAATACGTATGGCAGAGTTTGGCACATGCCATAGAAATGAAAGCTCAGGCTCATTGCACGGACTGATGCGAGTGCGTGGTTTTACGCAAGACGATGCACACATTTTTTGTATGGAAGAACAAGTGAATTCTGAGACTATAAAGTTTTGTGACCTTTTAAAAGAAGTATATTCAGAGCTTGGATTTAATGAAATTTCTGTGAAATTTTCAGACCGTCCAGATATTAGAGCAGGTAATGATGAAGTGTGGGATAGAGCTGAAAAAGCGCTGCTTGAAGCCGTTAAAGAAGCGGGCTTGAGTTATAAACTGAACCCTGGTGAAGGTGCATTTTATGGTCCAAAGTTAGAGTTCGTTTTGAAAGACGCAATAGGCAGAAATTGGCAATGTGGAACATTACAAGTTGATTGCATTTTACCAGAACGTCTGGGAGCTTTTTATATAGGGGCAGATGGGCACAAGCATCACCCTGTCATGTTACATAGGGCAATTCTTGGGACTTTTGAGCGTTTTATCGGAATTTTGATAGAAAATTATGCAGGAAAATTTCCAGTTTGGCTTGCTCCAACGCAACTTGCTATTCTGACCATTACAAATGAAGCTGACGGTTACGCCACAGAAATTAGCAACATTTTAAAAGAACAAGGTGTGAGAGTCAAGACTGATTTGACCAATGAAAAAATTAGTTATAAGATACGTTTGCATAGTTCAAACAAGGTTCCTATATTGTGGATTGTAGGCAAAAATGAAGTTACAAGTAAAACTGTGTCAGTAAGAAATTTAGGATCGGAAAGACAGGAGTCTTTTTCTTTGGAAAAGGCTAATGAATCGCTGTTAAAAAGTATTAATTTGAATTAAGGGAGTTAAAGTTTGCAAGTTAAAAAGAACAATAAAAACAGAATTAATGGATTTATCACAGCTAAGGAGGTACGCTTAGTTGATCATAGTGGTGAAATGGTCGGAATCGTGCCAATAGAACGAGCTTTGGAATTTGCACAGGGTGTTGGTTTAGACTTGGTGGAAATTGCACCTGATTCAACCCCTCCAGTATGTAAAATTCTGGATTATAGCAAGCAAAAGTATGATATAAAAAAGAAAGCAAGTGAAGCAAAAAAGAAACAAAAAACATTAACTATAAAAGAAATTAAACTGGGTCCCAATATTGGTGATCACGATTACGGAACAAAATTGCGTCAAGCAAGAGACTTACTTGCCCACGGACATAAAATTAAAGTCACAATGAGATTTAGAGGGAGAGAGCTTATAAACACTGAAGTTGGACTGGAAAAATTAGAACGGCTAATTCGAGACACTGAAGATATCGCAAAGGTAGAATTGGCACCTAAAAGAGAAGGGAATCAATATTTTTTAGCTCTGGTTGCTAAGTAGCAAAACGGCTTAAGAAGTATAAGTAAAGTTAAATTATCGCTCTCTCTTTGATAACATGGCGAAAATGTCTTATTAATCCTTGAATCGGCCAAGCTGCAGCATCGCCAAGTGCGCAAATTGTATGTCCTTCTATTTGAGTTGTAAGGTCAAGCAGCTTATCTATTTCATCAGGCTTAATATCTCCTGCCACCATCCTCTTCATAATCCTCCACATCCATCCAGTACCTTCACGGCATGGTGTGCATTGTCCACAGGACTCATGCATATAAAAGTGTGATAACCTCTCTATTGCAGCTATTATATCAGTTGATTTATTCATCACTATTACAGCAGCAGTACCAAGCCCTGATTGTGCAGTTCTTAATGAATCAAAATCCATTTCAATAGTATCACATATAGATTTTGGAATTAATGGCACTGAAGACCCACCAGGTATTACAGCAAGTAAATTATCCCAACCTCCTCGCACTCCACCTGCGTATTTTTCAATTAATTCACGTAATGGAATTCCGAGCTCTTCTTCAACATTACACGGGTTGTTTACGTGCCCTGAAATACAAAAGACCTTGGTACCAGTATTATTTGGTTTACCAAGAGATGCAAACCATTCTCCTCCGCGATTCAGAATATCTGGAACCATGGCTATAGTTTCAACGTTGTTGATTGTGGTTGGGCAGCCAAAAAGTCCAACACCTGCGGGAAATGGAGGCTTCATGCGAGGAAAGCCCTTTTTTCCTTCAATTGATTCGAGTTGAGCTGTTTCTTCCCCACATATGTAAGCTCCTGCGCCCCTATGGATAAACACATCAAGATCATAACCTGATTTGCAGGCATTTTTTCCAATTAAACCTTCTTTATAGGCTTCCTCAAGTGCTTTTTTTAGAACTAAATATTCATTATAAAATTCACCCCTGATATAAATATATGCAACTGATGCGCTAATCGCTTTGCCGGCCAGGAGAATTCCCTCAAGTAACTTATGTGGCTCATATCGCAATATATCTCTATCTTTACATGTACCAGGTTCTGACTCATCTGCATTGACTACTAAATATGCTTTTGGGAGATTTTTGGGCATAAAGCTCCACTTAAGGCCGGTGGAAAATCCTGCACCCCCTCGACCTCTCAAGCCAGCTTTCTTTACTTCATCAATGATCTTTTCTGATCCTAAATCCAGTAATTCCTTTGTTTTTTGCCAGCTACCACGTTTTTTTGCACCCTCAAGTAGTGGAGTTCCTTTACCATTTAGGTTGGTGAATATTTTGTCTTGTTCTTTTAGCATGTTTTTCAAAATTTGTGAGTGATCCCGACGCGATTCGAACGCGTGACCCACTGATTAAAAGTCAGTTGCTCTACCGGCTGAGCTACGGGATCATTTCATTTTTCAGCTATACTAAACATCAATACAGTTTTTATCCGTTTTAATCAAACTAAAATTTTCATGTGTGGTTAAATAAATTATATAATATACTGCGTTAGTGATAATTTAGTTAAAAAATCTATGAATAATTTAAAAAAATTTCCAAAGGAAAACTTCTTGTTAATTTTCAGTTCACAGATTTATTTGGATGGTGTGACGTATAACGCTAAGAGGTTGTCCGGAAACAAGTAAAAGGCTATAAGAGGTTGTCCGGAAACAAGTAAAAGGCTATAATATCT
>NZ_JAPQLM010000021.1:0-6030 GCF_028981765.1 Wolbachia endosymbiont of Drosophila seguyi | reverse complement strand
CCCATAAATTATTGATACACTTGGTAATTTTCGCTTTAATAACTGCTTATTAATGGCAGAATGTATACGAAATATGTAATAGGATTTTTTTTTTGAAGCCATAAAATAAGGTAACTAGTAAAATATCAGCTTAACTTATGCTTAGCATATTCCGCAAATATTTAACTACTTTTGTTTAACGCAGTATTGTATTTTACTTTTCAAAAATTAACCATAATTGTTAGCCTATAAGTGCCACTGGGCCCTTATTAACAACCGACATATTTGTCATAAATTCGTCTTAGCCTATTGCACCAGTTGGCGTGGCGAATTGCCTAGGTGCTTGGCCATCGCGCAGAACCGTAACCGATAGCAATTGAACTGGAACTTTAAGCTGGCACTACGGCAAATCCGACACTCCGGCTTTCTGGCACCGTGCCTTTCGGGCTCCCTGCCTTTCTGGCTTTGTGGCTCGTGCTCAAGGCGATTGCACTTGACCGGGCCAAAAGCAAGCCATGTGGCATTCTGTCTGTTGCGTTTGGTATTTAATTGTCGGCTTATGGCATTGGCATACATTTCCACGGCTTAATTGCTTTGGCCAGCGTGTAACCAGTGCAATTGGCCATATACATATATACACAGTATGTGCTCCGATATCTAAGTATTAACCCCGACAAAATCTGTCCACTCTTCCACTTGCAGTTAGTCACCATCGCCGCCGCCCTCTGCCTGTTCGTGGCCTACGCCGCGGGTCAACAATACTTTCTGGGCCAGTTTCCCAGCAGGGCCCGCTTTGGATTTCCGGATCCCCTGACTCTGGCACAGCCCTCGGCCACACAGGTGCGGGATCCCCGACAGAACCGAGGTGAGTATTTGGTTATCTTGGAAAATGGGTAATGTCTGTGCTTAAATTTAACTTGGTTGTTCTATTGCAGGACCCGTTGTGTTCCCTCCCTCTCCACCAGATGCAGTTGACGAGTCCAGCGGCGTGGTTGTGGGCGCCTCTGGATACGGTTTTGTGCCGCCCCAGCAAAGTAATGCGAACCTCTTTAAGCGCACTGTCTGAGGCAGCCTTTCCATAATCATCACAGTCACTCCAGCACCCACACACACTCAGTACACACACACACACTCCTAGAGGAGAAAAGCTTTATTAGTGCAATATGTAGACGCGTTTTTGTTGTTATTTCTTATTGTTATTGTTGAATAATAGTCGAGTAATTTGCAATCAATCAAACACACAATGTCTTATTCGCAGGAAAACGCTCTGGTTAAAGTAACAAATCTTCCCCACACCGAATAACCAGTAATTAACACACACAAACACAACACCCCAACAAAAAAAATGCACCAAACTCAAGCACCTGCACTTGCACCAGCACCAGCACCGGCACCGGAAACGGAAGTGCGTCTTAGCAAATTACAGCCCCCAGCTAACCACCTACAAAAAGCCTCATCCTTAACTCTGCCTCTACCTCCTCCTCCAACTCCCAACTCCCAGCTCCCACTCCTTCCCCCTTAAACAATGTAACATTACTTAGATTAATTAGCTTGAAAACCCAATGTTAATTACCACTTTATTGTTTCGTATTCTCTTATGATTTCTGCTTCTTTATAATTTATGTTTCAAATTGGAATTGTATTATTATGATTTTATGTTTTATTTTTACCCCATTTTATTTGTAACCACGAGCTAAATTTAAATTATGAATAAACCGAAAGATATTATTAAACAAAAAGAATGGAAATAAAACCCACTCACCACTTGTTTTGGCTCCAAAATTCCTTCACCCTCCGCAGCCGGAAAAGCATTTCGGCACACAATATTATTTATTTTGTATTGCCTTTTACGTTTGTCAATGCACCATTTGTTTATATATTTTTATTTTTGCATATGGATAAGCACTCCACGCCAGCGTTAGCAATTATTTTAAGCGCACATAAAACTAGCGCCTAATTAACACGGCTGCGATCCGGCTTTGAAGTGCAGCGGCACTCCGCACTGACGGAGACCCAAACCACGACGCAGACGAAGACGGAACCTGGGAAACCATCGACTATGACCGGTCCGAATATGCTCTCCCTCACAGCTTCACACGCGGAGGAGCAGAATGCATATGCACTGGGGAAACCGCAGAGGAACATGTGTAGACCAAGTGGCCTCAGTGGGGGAAAGTTAGACAAAACGATGAGTATGCAAAGGGGTAGATAAGCTATTACTGCATATTCCATTAAAAGATAAATATTTATATTCCGGAACATGCAATTTCTAAATTTATTTAAAGTACTACTTCTTTATGTTAGGAAAATAATCTTTTATGATGATAAGTAAAAACCGTCCACTTCTAATCTCTAAATTTATGTAATTTATGTCAGTCTACTTAAAAACTTACTTTAATATTTAAATATCAATCTTTGGCATGTTAAGGTATGCCCCTTAAATTTCCCAAGATATATTTTAAGCTCCACTAAGCTTTCTTTTGACTAAATCGTAACAACTTGAATGGGTTATCCTGTAATCGCAGAACAAAAGCCTTCGGTTAACCGCAATACCCTCAGTTGCCGTGAAATCCAAACCGTTGACTTAACGATCCCAGCAGAAGCAGGTGCTGGGGCAACAATTGCTACCAACTCCAAGCGGAGTTAAAACGGAATCTGGTCTAGTCTTGGAATGGGAATGGTTTGAAGCCGCGGGACGGAGCAGACGCCGACCAGACATAGTCAATGATATGCGCGACTAATGCGACTCGCGGCTCTGTCTTTGCTTTTGCCGCATGCAAAATATGTATGGCAGGCGAGCAGACACAACTCTTTTTTCTATTTTTGCATATCGATTTTGAGTCGAAGGCAAACCGAAACATAAACAGAAATGGAGCAACTTTTTCTAACCAAGCAGGCTGGAGGACTAGGACACTGGGACTTGGACTCCAAACAAATGAATGGGGAGACATTTCACAATGAACTGGAACAAAAAGCGTAAAAAGCCACCGAACGAACGACGCTAAGTTGAGATAATTTTTACAATTTGACAATTTATGCACGTCGCGGACATGGTCTGGCCATTGTGTAATTAATTTTGCATGGCAAAAGTTCTCTCTCTCTCTCGAGCGCCGCCGCCGAAGCCACAAAACGCCGACTGAGCCCACAAATGGTTACGCAGTGGGACTCGGCTTCCTGATGAGGACTGCCTGCGGCTAGGAGGCCGAGGCCTGCCGGCAGGCAATGGTAATGCTAATGGCAGCTCCAATCTATAACTGAAGCCGCCGCGTAACAATTGCCCAAGACTGGCGTAGATTAATGGCAGCACCCGCGATCCCCGCCTGGTTTAGTTCCAGGCCTGCATTCGAGCGGCGATTGGACTAGCTGAAGTTGGGCAATTCCAAACCGCAGCCACCCACCATAGTTTACATGAACAAAGAAGAGTTATTTTATAGGCGAAAACATTCTTTCAAAAATAATTTTTCAAAAAGGAAACAAAGTTTTAACTGAGCGTTAAGCTGTCCCCAAGGTATTCAATCCATTCTGCTATTAACACGAAAGTATGCTGGCTGCTGCTCCAGTCAGCAGCTCTTGCATTAATTATATACACAAAGAGATAAGTTGATACTTCAAATATTAAGATTTTAACAAGCAGATGCCTTTAGTTGGCTCAAGTAATTTTCCCAGTGCATTCAGCGAGTTGTTTTTTGGTCAGGAGAAGTGGCCTAATGTGACCGACATTCTAATCAAAGTGGCAGCCAGCATTGGGCGTTGCCAGGCGGACAGACGACTAGCTGGACAATCAAAGGCGATCGGGCCAATGACTGTGAGTGACGACGACTCTGTGATTTGTTTGTGATTGTGATTGAGATTGACAGAGCGCTAGCTTTGGACTGGGACCCGGGGCCTGGGGACGGGTTCAACCTTCGCGACCGCGTCATTGGGTGACGCCCACGCTTGGAATTCAACACTTGGCACCCGCAGCAACCGCAACTAATACTCCCCAATACTCCAAGTGCACTTTCCCAACAATAAAATGCCATATTAATCACGTCAAGTGAGAAACCCAATTAAATCGCTTTTGTTTGTCCGAACAGCGGCGGCAGCGGTGGCGGTGGCAGCGGATCCGACGTACTTTAGCACCACCTTCCAGAGCCCCGACACCGCCTATGCGACATATAACTTCTTCGGTAGTCCGTACACCACGCGATTTAGGTACTTCTGAGGCGAATGCAGATGCGGATGGAGAAGGAGAAGGAGAAAGAGCTGAGGCCAGAGCCCAAAACCGAGTCATGTTGAGTAGTCAGTAGCGAGGAAAACTGATTGGAGAGGGAGAACTAGGAGCAAGAGCTGGAGACTAGAAACAATTTTTCTTGTAAATAAATGCGTTAACTCTTATTAACAAACCAATAGGCACAACGTCTTTAACTTGGATGCGAAAAGGAAATAACAAGCGAGACCCTAAAGAGAAGAATTCAAGAGGAATTACTACATTTGATTGATGATACGCTGGATCTCTTTATATTTCGTGTAAGGTATTTAATTTTAGTGCAAAAAGAAAAACAATAAAATATAATGTTAAACATAGAGTTTTAAAGTTTTTATCTTAAATTTCTACAAGTTTCTTGCTAAGTATCTATAATAATTACCAAGAGTTCGATTGGCACACAAAAGACTTGGGAAACGAACTTGAGAGCGTGCTGGCAGATCATTTGCATTGCGCTGACCTAATTGCCTCATCCCTCCCAGCCGCGAAATTGGCTGCCAATCAGCGATAAGGATAACTGCAGTATTGGCAATAAAAGCAGCCGAGCAACCGGAGCACCACGCACATCGTCAGGGCATCGTCAGCGCGTATGGAATGCTGCGAATGCGACTCCGAAGCCAATTGCGGAAAATCTGTGCACACTGGCGGGGCGAAACCAACACGACATGACAGGCTGCGCCACAATTGCATGTTGCTTTGCCTGTAGCCCGTTGCCATTGTATGCTAAATTACGTATACGCCCGGGCGGCCAGGGAGCTAGAGACAAAGTCAGGCCGCCGGGCGGTGTTAATTTCCATTGACACTGGCGATGTTGCGACCAGAGGTTGTCCACCGAGCGCTATATTTATTTATTTTATTTATTTATATGTATTTCTGCGACTGTCAAAATCTACAGACACCACCAAGCCCGCACCCGCGTCCATGTTGCCGTCTTATGGAAATGGAAATAAAGCAGTAAAAAAAAAAGGTTACAATTCTCGGGCGGTTTCCCAACAATGGGCAACCGGGGATCATTAGCAATGGCATGATTCACAGCCAAATAAAAGAAACCGAGTGCTGTGTGCATTGAGAGCGGAAAAGGGAGGCTACACCGCCACTGCTGTGGGCGGGCGGCCAGCCAATTCTGTCATAATTTTATTTTCATTTGAAACAGGGCAAGCGCCGCCAATTGCGTTGATAGCCTTGTTGACCGACCACAAGAATTTCCAGCGAAACGACAATTTGCCGACTGCAAGTTCATTTCATTCTCTGACACCGCGGGCAGTAAATGAAAATGAAACCGTGAAAACATAGGTACGGGACCCAAAATGTGTGACAAATAAACAATCTAAACACTCCCGGGTCCCGCCCCAGCAGCCAGCAACTCTCTGATCCCATTTCAGAATGTCGCTGAAGTCAGAAATCACGTAGCCGCTGCTGTCTGACCTTCAGGTGATTTGCAAATAATGGTTTTCAGTTCAATTCCGTCTTGCAATTAGCAAATTCTATAAAGTATAGCCAGCCGCCAAGACCGGCGGAACAGTGGCAGTAATTAACATAATTCCAAATTTACTATCACTTTTAATTGCTCTGCATTCGCGACTGTGGTCTGGCCTTTCCAACCCCGCCAGCGATGAGCGGTATTGTCGCATACTCCGAAGTCTTTGGCATAAGCAGTCACAGGTATCGGCATTGATCACGTGTGTGAATTAAGTTCTCTCTTTCAAAGTTGGCGACCGTGACACGGTAATAACAGTATCATATCATTATGACAAAGCCAAGTAAATAACAATACAAATACAATACAATTCAATTGAAAATATTTC
>NZ_JAPQLM010000020.1:0-6984 GCF_028981765.1 Wolbachia endosymbiont of Drosophila seguyi | reverse complement strand
GAGACGCCAGATACGTGAGTTTTTTTGTCATTTAATCTGTACAGAGAAGATAAATAAATAGCTTCAGTTTTATGATAAGGGAGTTGGCGGAGTTTGTCAAGTAAGTTTTTCGCTTCTGCGGGCTACTTGAATAACGGCTACAATGTTCATACAGCTATGTACATAGCTGGAACCCAAAAAAAGAACCAAGTAGCCAAGCTACTTGGATGACAGAAGGTAATATAAGAAGTCTATTGGCTCTCGTATACCTTAGTGAAACTTAACAAGTTTATCTATAGTTTTAGTGATGATTCTTGGAGTATCCGGAGAAACTGCTGAGCTCAGCCTATTTAGTCGCTCTATAGCAAACTCGCTGTTCTCATTTGTTATGAAATCACATAAAATATTTTCTATATCCTTAGTAACACTTTCATGCTTCCTCAGAGGATGATTATGTGGATACCTATTGATGGTTCTGATGCTAGAATACTCAACAAAAGCTTGATCCTTAAAAGCAAGTTGTCTCAATTTCTCTTTGAATTTTCCTTCTTCCTCTTTTGCTAAAAGGCGAGACTTTATCAGTGATTTTATAATCAAATTTATAGCTTGATGCATTTCAGAATGCACTATAACTTTAATGGTATTTTCTTCTACTATACAATCATAAATACTTTTTTCGCTCTTTAGTGACTCTATAAGCGTTCTGCTATTTTGTGAATTCAATTCCAAATTCTCTTCACTCATAGGAGTTATTATGAAGGTGTTCTTACTCACTCTGATGTTAAATTGTGGAGAGCCTTCAGAAAAGGAAAATGCTACATCCTTAAATTCAAGTGCATGATTGTATGCAGCAAAAAGGGTGTGTGCTATAACACTGCTGGGCACCTTCATTCCATGTTTACTCAGGTGGTTCAATACATTTTCAACCTCATGATATGTAAAGTCTGTATCTTTTAGCAATTCAACAACTTCTATGCCGTTGTGTTGTTTATACTCTATTCTCACTTCTTCTGTAAAAAGTGTTTTAGCTGCTATATGCTTATCAAGCACTGTGAAAATCTTGATGAAATTCTCTAAATCTTGTTTGTTAACTAATTCGATACTAATTAAGTTTCTGCTAATAATTGAAATATTTTTTGTCATTTTTTCCCACTAAAAAAACTCACTGAATGAATTGTATTTTTAATTCATTAAGAATTGTTTAAAGTGAGCATACTAGTTTTCATTTACGTATTACACGACAAAACAAGATAAAAAGTTACATAAAATCATCATGTGGTATAACACACTCTCCACATTCATCATTGCTGTTTGTGTAGGTTGTGACATCAGTGTGATTGTCATTATTATTTAGCATATCATCCAACTTTCCTTCTTTTTCAAGATCCATCAATTTGTCACACCCCCCAATGTGCTTATCGTTGATAAAAATCTGTGGAACTGTTCTAACGTTATACTTTGATTTTATGTCGTTAAATAGATCTGAGTTTTTGAGCACATCAATTTCTTCATACTTCACACCTTTTTTATCTAGTAAATCCTTTGCCCTTATGCAGTATGGACAGCCCTTCTTTACATATATCACAACATTTTTCACAATTTATCTCCGTAGCTTACTAAAATATAGTTATTATATATAAGAAACATGTAAAAACATCAAATTGTATGAAAATTATTTATAATTGTGAGCAAGGAATAGAAAATAATATAGCACTAACCTTCGGAAATTTCGATGGCATTCATTTAGGACACGAGTTTGCAATTTCTACTCTAAAGAAGGTAGCACAAGAAAGAGGATTACCCTCTGCAGTTTTAACTTTTGAGCCTCACCCATCAACTGTTTTATTTGGTAGAAACAATTTTAGGTTAATAGACCAAGAACAAAAAAAGGAACTAATCAGCAGCTATGGTATAGATTACTTATATATTATTAATTTTAATAGAGGTTTTTCTGAGGTTAGCTGCGATGACTTTATCAGTGAGATTTTAATAGATAAATATGGCGCTAAACACATAATTGTCGGAGAAAATTGCACTTTTGGTCATAAACGATTGGGTAATATATTAACTCTAGAGAAATATTCTGAAATATATGGATACTCTTTGACTAAATTAGAGCCATTAACAATTGACGGCAAAATTTGCTCTTCTTCTTCAATAAGGGAGTATGTACAAAGGGGCGAAATAGAAATTGCTAATAAATTGCTCGGCAGGCCTTATCAAGTTTCTGGTGTTGTGACAAAAGGTGCATGTAGAGGTAGAGAAATAGGATTTCCAACCATAAATATTCCTATAGAAGATTGCATGATAAAACCTAAGTTTGGCACATATTACGCTAGAGTGACTTTTCCTGATAGTAATCCAAATTGGTTATATGGAGTAGTCAATATTGGTATGAGACCTACTTTTAAGGATCTGAAAAAGCCTATAATAGAAATGCACATATTCGATTTTGATGAAGACGTATATAGTCATAAAGTCAATATACAACTTTTAAAATTCATAAGGTCAGAAAAAAAATTCCATAGTATTGAGGAGTTAACAAAACAGATAAATTATGATATACTTAAAGTTTATAGGTTAAAGGCAAATTTATGAAAAAGTTATGCTTAGTTGTTATATTAATTATAGTATTGATTGACCAAACGAGCAAATTGTACATAAACTCATTGATTGATGAAGGAGAATCAATTGAGATCGCTAGTTTTATAAAACTAGTTGAAGTTTGGAATTCAGGTATTAGTTTTGGAATGTGTAGCGCTTTACCACATGGCGGTTTCTTTTTTTCAGCATTTTCAATACTAATAATTGGTATACTTGCATATTTGATATACAAGTCTGACGATCAGTCAACTTACCTTGGTTTTTCTCTGATGATTGGTGGCGCAATCGGAAACGTAGTTGATAGGATCTATTGGGGAGCTGTATATGATTTCATATATTTTCATATTGATGATTGGTATTGGCCAGCCTTTAATTTAGCAGATTTATCTATAGTTTGTGGAATGTTTACATTGTTATATAAGTGGTATATATACGATATGCTTATTTCTAAACAAAATGAGGAATAAAATAATTGTTTCTATATTAGGTCGAAATAATGCTTCATAAGTTTTTTAGTTTTCTTATACTACCTGTACTTTTTTTTACTTACCCAATTTCTTCGAATGCTTTAAACATAGAGCACAACATAAAATATACTAAACTCAGTAACGGACTAGATGTTTATGTTGTTTCTAATCATCGGATTCCAGCCGTTTTACATGCAGTAATATACAAAGTTGGGGGAATGGATGATCCAATCGGCAAAGCAGGATTGGCTCACTACTTTGAACATTTAATGTTTGAAACTACAGGGAAGTTCACAGATATAGAAGCCACTATGAGTAGCATTGGGGCTCAATTTAACGCATTTACCACTAAAGAATATACCTGTTATTTTGAGTTGATCCACAAAAAAGATTTACCACTTGCAATGGAAGTTGAAGCAGATAGAATGGGCAGCTTTAATGTTACTCAAGACAAAATAGATAGAGAAAAAAACATCGTATTAGAAGAAAGAAAGATGAGATTTGATAACCAACCTCATAACTTGTTATGGGAAGAAATGGATAGTGCATTTTACCGTACTGGCTATGGTAGGTCTGTTATCGGCTGGGAGAGCGATATCAAAACTTACAATTTGGATGACATAACGAGGTTTCATGATAACTATTATCACTCCGGCAATGCAATATTACTGATTGTGGGTGATGTGGAACTTGATGAAGTAGTGAAATTAGCAGAAGAAAAATATGGCGAAATTAAAGCTAAACCTGTAATGAGAAATTACCCAAATCAGGATCCAGTGCATAATGCAGGTCTATCGGTGACCTTAGAGAGCACTGAAGTAAAAGAATCAGTTTTATATTTTCGTTATCGTGTTCCCTTATTTGATCACATAAATGAAGCCTCTGCTACTCATTTAGCGGTTGACATTTTAGGTGGCGGCAAATCCAGCAAACTGTATAAAGATTTGGTTTTAGATAAAGATGTGGCAGTATCAGTGTTTGCTTATTATAATAGCCTAGCTTTTAGTGATGACTACATTGATATTATGATAATTCCAAAAAGTGGCGCTAATTTAGATATTGTTGAAAGAGAGTTAGATAATGCTATTAATGGCTTCGTATCTAAAGGGGTGACGAGCGAGGAATTACAAAGCTCAAAATATAGGTATAAGGCAGCACAGTTTGATAATCTATCTGACTTAACTCATATAGCGATGTTCTATGTGCCACACCTTGCACTTGGTATTCCACTTGATGAAATAGATATTTCATATAGCAAGATTAATGATGTCAATCTAGAGGATGTAAATAATAAAATCCGTGCTATTTTTTCTGCTAATAAGTTAATTGGTCGTTTATTACCAAAAGGAGATAATAATGAGAATAAGTAAAATTATATTTCTATTTTTTTTCTGTCTAGGCTTTAATTTACAAGCAAGTGGTAACCTAAATATAGAGGAGGTCACTACCCGTAAAGGATTTAAGTTTTTATTTGTAGAAAATCATGATTTGCCAAAAGTTTCACTAAATATATCGTTCAAGGATGCAGGTTATGTGTATGAGAATAAGGAAAAACAGGGGCTTGCTTGGTTTACTTCTCTTGTAATCCAAGAAGGGGCAGGAAAAAATGATGCCAAAGATTTTGCGAAAAAGCTTGAAGATAAAGGGATTAGTTTAAATTTTATTGCTGATTTAGAAGCATTTAGGGTTTCATTAAATACTTTGTCTGACAATCTAGAGGAAGCAATTTCATTACTGAGCGATACTATAATGCGTCCTAAAGTTGACCCTGAAGGGTTGAATAGAGTTTTCGAGAAAGCCAAAGTTGATTTTAATAATCTTGAAAAAAATCCTTATTTTGTTGCTGGAAAAGAATTAGATACGTTATTGTTTAAAAAACATCCTTACTCAAAAAGTGTGTACGGTACTCTTGATACTATAATGAGCATTACTAGAGACGATGTTTTAACATACATAAAGCGTAATTTTGCTAAAGATAACATAGTTATCAGTGTTGCTGGTTGTACAAAAAAAGAAGAAATTATTACGCTATTAGATAAATATTTATCTAAATTGCCGTCAAAAAGATCAAAAGTTAGAAAAATACCTGTAAAAAATAATTTTGGTTCTGCAGAAAGTAAGAATATTTTTATGGATATACCACAGAGTGTGATACTTTTTGCTCAAAAAGGTATAGCTTATGAAGATCCTAATTATTATAACGCTGGTGTCTTAATTGATGCACTTGGTGGCATGAGGCTGAATTCAATATTAATGACAGAACTGAGGCAAAACTTGGGTATTACTTATGGTGTTTATGCAAGTATTATTTCCAATAAACATGGAAATATTATATCTGGATTTATAAGTACTGATAGTTCTACTGCTGGCAAAGCTATATCAGCAGTAAAAGATACATTTAGCAGAATAAAAAAGCAAGGAATTGACGAACAATTGTTCAAGGATGCAAAAATTGGCTTGGTAAATAATCTTGTCCTTTTCCTGTCCAATAACACAAATACAGCAACGCTGCTAGATAATATGCAGATAAATGATCGTGATGTTAACCGTATAAATAATTATGCGAATATCATTAATGATGTTAAATTAGAGGAAGTAAACGAACTGGCAAGTTCTTTACTGGAACCTGAAAATTTATTTTTTGTTGAAGTTGGAAAAAACGCTCAAGGTCAATAATTATTACAGTCATATATCTTCTGCTATTGACCTTACTGCTTCTACATAACACTTATGCTCCTCAGCTAGAATGCGTTCTGAGAGGCTTTGAATATCATCAGCTGGTAACACTGGTACAACAACTTGAGCAATTATGGCTCCAGCATCAACTTCAGGAGTGACATAATGTACAGTACAACCTGTAATTTTTACACCTGCTTTTAGAGCTTGCTCTTGAGCGTTTAGGCCTTTAAAAGACGGAAGTAAAGAGGGATGAATATTTATCACCTTGTTATGCCATTTACTCAGAAAATCAGCTTTGAGAATTCTCATAAACCCTGCAAGGCAAATTAAATCAACCTTATGTTGAACAAGTATTTCGTGAATTTTACCAGCATCAAGCGGTTTATCTTTAACAATAAACGCTGAGATTCCTGCTTGCTCTGCTATTTTCAGACCAGCAGCTTCGCTATTATTTGTGATAACACATGCAACTTCTGCGGAAAAATTCTGATCTTGACATGCTTCTATTAAGGCCTGCATATTCGACCCCCTACCTGAAATTAGTATTCCGAGTTTTATCTTTTTCATTATAGCACAGTTAGTTTAGAATTTAGTTAATACTAACAAAACAGCTCAAAAGGAAAACTTATTTTATAGCAAAGAAGGCAGACTAAACTCTTTATATAAGTGGACCTCTAATTTTGGACCTCACTGGACAACACAAAATAACGAATAGCCCCATGTACCCAGCTAAAACTAGCTTTAATGCTTAGATATTGTGCTATTTTTGTATAATATACTACTATAAGTATATATTTTTGTAATCGCGTTATTATTTATTTAACAAAGTATTAGTATAATTTATTACACTGGATTAAATGGAGAAAGTTCAATGAGTAAATTACCGAACAATGCAAAAATAGGTAAATCTCAGGTTACTCAGTGGGAGGTAATAAAAAATTGTGAATATGCTGATAATTGCTTGTCAAAAATAGTAACTTTGTACGTTATTAGAATAACTCAGCTATCAGATTTTTATACGAGTGACGAACCTGAAATTAACACTGTTTTAGCAAGAATAAGCGTGACAAGTGAAAATGTATTTTTAAACAAGGCTACTACTATTGAAGTTATGGAAGGTATTTTTCCGTATAAATTCAACAGCAAGAAGAGAAATAACGTATTAAGGTTAGAAGATTTGTATAATTATTTATGTTCTATTGTTAACAATAGCCTTCCAAAAGAAATGCTTGAAAGTCTTGTAAGGGAATATAAG
>NZ_JAPQLM010000019.1:0-848 GCF_028981765.1 Wolbachia endosymbiont of Drosophila seguyi | reverse complement strand
TATTTATTAGTTTTACTGATTACTGTCTCAGCATTTCTCATATCTGGGCAAGTATCCAGTTCAAGCAATATCGAGAATGATTTTCAAGATTTACAAGAAAAATTACCATTATTGAAAGATCAGGATTTGTTATTTTTAGATCCAGCTTCAGCTTTAAATTATGGTGATAGGGCAGGTAAAAAAGTGTTAATGGTTATAGTTCACCATACTGAAACATCAACACTAAAAGGTACAAAAGATACGCTGAATGCTAGAGGATTGTCAGTTCATTTTATTGTCGATAGGGATGGCAGCATCACCTTAATGGTTCCATTAGAGAAAGAAGCATGGCATGCTGGTATTAGTTATGCAAGAGTTAAGGTAGATAGTAAGCTTGAAGAGTTACGGAAGCTTAACAACTATTCTGTAGGTATTGAAATTGTAAACACAGGACTTGAGCCTTTTCCGGAAGAGCAAATGAGATCTGTTAAAGAGCTGATTTTATACCTTATGGAGCGTTTTAAAATTAAAAGGGATATGATATTTAGTCATTCTGAAATAGGAACTATAGTGTATGATCCAGAGCTTGGCTATACAATGCGTAAACCAGATCCACACAAATTGTTTGATTGGGAGTTATTAGAGAAAAATGAAATTGGATTGCACATAAGTGACAGAATAAACCCTAAAGATGCTAAACACAAAATGGGCAAAACATTGTATAAAGCAGGTGATAGAAATGAAGGTATTTTGAAATTAAAACAAAGGCTGAACAGATTTTTCTATAAGATAGAACCTTGGAATGATAAGAAAGGTAATGTAATTTTTCCTGATAATAATGCTGATTACTCAGATGAGTTTGATGAGAA
>NZ_JAPQLM010000018.1:0-1339 GCF_028981765.1 Wolbachia endosymbiont of Drosophila seguyi | reverse complement strand
TAGTTATTTAGTTATTTAGTTATTTAGTTATTTAGTTATTTAGTTATTTAGTTATTTAGTTATTTGTTCTGTTGTTGAATTGTTTTAGTTTTATTATTAAGATAGATTGTTGGTTTTTCCTACTTGGTTCCTCTTGCTTCTAAAAAATATTAGATACAATTCAATAACACTTTCATTTAAACTTATATTTTTTTCTATGCCTTTTGCCTCTGAGTGTATCTTCGTTACATATACAAAGGAATCTTTCCTCTCTGTTGAATTAAAAATGGCAGATGGCCCATCTTGGGTGTTCCATGCTTAAACTGCCTAGCTGGCAACTTTGCTCCTTGGCTCCAGCCCAACCTCTTCAGAATCCCCAGCTTTAACTGCTTTTCATCGGCAAGTTTCATACGCCTAACAACAGTGCTAAGTCCTGGCAGGATTAAGCTTAAAGCCCCTTTCATCCTAAGTACTTGCTATTTGTACGCGCTTCTGCGGCCTGAGCTGTAAGGTTGGGTGGAATGATACGTGTTGGGTTATTATTTGCTTTTACCTGATGTTTTGGGAATATTTGGTAGTAAATTGACTCTGTGGAAAAAAAAGCATTACTTTAAATTTCTAACTGAAAAATGTTTAGGCAATGTTTACAACTAAAGATTGCTGCAGGGAAACTCTTATGAAAATAAAAAGTTTTAGGGTTTAAGTCATGTCTGAAAGGTAGTCTCCCATTGTGTTTGAGTATGCTCAGACTTTTAGAAGTATTTTGTGTTGTTTTTCGATTATTACTAGGGTATAGCTCAGACTTTTAGAAATATTTTTTGTTGTTTTTCGATTATTATTAGGGTATAGCAACCAGAGGGCGATTCTTTGGCTTTTACATTCGGTTTTTATAGCTGATTGTTTCACTTCTTCAAGGGATAACAATAAATGTTTATTGCTGTTACGGCCGAATTTCGTTTTTACTTGCTTGTTTTCTGTGTGTTTTGGCTGCTTGGGTCTCGCCCTTATTGATTTTTTTCTGAATTTAAAAATTTCTTTGCTAAGGCTCTACGTTCGTAAGATTGAAGGCCAATGCTGTGTCTGACAAATGATGTGAACTTTGCTGGAATGATTGTTGTGTCATCTATTTTTCCAAAAACTTATTTTAATCGTATTACATTGCTGTAGAGAAATTGGCAAACTACATTAAGTTTTTCGTTTGCCAATTTTTTCCTTGAAAGGACAAGGAACTGAAAATTTTGGTATGCAATCTGAATTGTGGAAGGACTGTGGTGCCCTTTTTGAAATGAACTTTTTCTTCTTTTATTGTTTCTTTTTTGTTATCTTCCTGCATAACTTAAACCTTTCTGAACACATGTCC
>NZ_JAPQLM010000017.1:0-4946 GCF_028981765.1 Wolbachia endosymbiont of Drosophila seguyi | reverse complement strand
TTGATTCATCATTCTCTTTGTGAAAAACATTCCAAACTTTCTCTCCACTTTTTCTGGGTAAGGTCAGTCAAACCTCCATTTTTTTTATATCAATTTATTACTTTTTTTTCGGTTTGACACACTTTTTTGAACATTCCCAACGAAAAAAGAAAAACAAGGTTTAATTTTCTTTTTTATTTGCGATTTATCTATTAATTAACCGTGAAAGGTTACGTGTAATGCTTCTTCACATAATTATCAATAATTGCCTTAAATTCTTCAGAGACATTATCACCTTGTAAAGTTTTGAAATATTTGCCGTTTTTGTAGACTGCTGAAACAGGTTTTTCTCCATATCCAGGTAAGCTGATTCCCAAATTTGCGTGTTTGCTTTCTCCAGGACCATTTACTATGCATCCCATAACAGCAATGTTCATATGCTCTACACCTGGATTTTTTTTCTTCCACATCGGCATATGAGTTTTTATATAGCCATTCACCTCTTCAGTTAATATACGAAAACGATCGCTACTCGTGCGCCCACAACCAGGACATGAATTAACCTGAGGGTTAAAGTGTCGCAAGCCTATAGACTGCAATATTTCCTGACACACCACCACTTCATTAGTACGCGATTCACCAGGACGTTGAGTCAAAGAAGCCCGTATTGTATCTCCAATGCCATTTTGCAATAAATAAGTAAGCCCTGCTGCGGTATTTACCACACCTTTATTGCCCATACCAGCCTCAGTTAAACCCAAATGCAGCGCATAATTGGAAGATTTTGCAAGTGCCATATAAACTAAAATTAAATCTTGTACTTTGCTAACTTTACATGAAATGATTATTTTGTTTGAATTTAGACCAATTTCTTCAGCTTTTTTTGCACTATCAAGAGCAGACATTACAAGTGCTTTGCGCAGTATAACATCAGAAGGCCTTGAATTACTAAGCGAAGAGTTTTCATCCATCAATTTTTGCAAAAGGTATTTATCAAGACTACCCCAATTTACCCCAATTCTAACCGGAAGATCGTGCATTATTGCATACTCTATCACCCTTTCAAACTTCTCATCACGTTTGTCGCCAAAGCCTATATTGCCTGGATTGATTCTAATTTTACCCAGCATTTTGATGTTGTCTGGATAATCTTGAACTAATTTATCTAGCTCATATTGACCGCAGCCTACCAATATTTTACCGTCAAAACCTTCTTTATTTATCTCTTCTACTATATAAGGTATTGCTCTTGCTACCTCCTCTGAGTTCAAGGCAATTCGCACCAATTCTGAACCTGTACGCGCTAGTTCTGTTATCTCTTTTGCATAATGTTTTGCGCTACTTTTTATATTATCAGCATCTATATGCACGCCAAGCGCCATAGATTGTACAACTACAGGATTATTTCCGCCTATCTTTACTTTTCCAACTTCTACAACATGAGTTTTGTGCCTGGAAATCTGCGATAATTCATATGTATTATCATTCAATATCAGGTCTTTATCTAGCATATTATTAATGGCCAATATTGTGATACTATTTTACTGTGTCAGCTACACTGCCAAATGAACTTGAACCATTCAAACTATAAGCATCTACGTTATCCAAATTAGCAATAGAATCATGTGAGCACGTTCTTCTTGATGGAGTTTCTTTTATAGTGACATTTATAGGAGAAACTTTCTTTTCTCGTGTTGAAGTAACTTTCTTCTCTTCTTGTTGTTCACTTTCATGCTGCTTATTTTCATACTGGAAAACTGACTCTTGATCTATAAATACAGCACCCCTTAAACGTGCGATATTAATACCATGCTGATTTATCATAGTGCTCTCTTCATCGTCGACTATGCAAGCTTCCATGTCATTTGGCTCATTATCAAGACTAGCAATTTTTTTCTCTTTTAATTTTTTGATTAGATCTTCTTTATTTATAGCTCGATCTTGTAATTTTTTTTTCTTGAGCAATTCCCTACGCTTCTCATACAGTTTATATGACTCAGCAAAATCCTCATCTGTATGAAAGTTTGCACCACCAGGGTTACCAGGAGGTATGTATCTCTTACTGAGCTTAGATTTAGCTTCAGCACTATGCACAGTAAAAAAGCTAGAAACCAAAAACATTAATATAAATAAAATTTTAGAAAAAACCCTAAGCATATGGTGCTATAGTAAATATCGTGTTTTAAAAGATAGCAATTAACAAACTTTAAGTAAACCAGAATCTTTACTAACTTTACAATACAAATATTTTTCTAAAAAGTGATATGTTTGCTATCAAAAAAACCTACGCAGACTAAGAGAAGAGTAAGGTGTTACAAGTTGCGTAACACCTTTTCAAGAAAAGTGTTATGCAGCTATATGTTTGCAACTTTTAAGTTATTCTGTAGTTTTTCAGTACCATCGGTAGTATCTACATTATTAAGTTTTGCGTCTGGCGTATCTTTAGATAAGTCGTTTTTTTTCTCTTTATCAAGCTTAACTCCCTGATAGATACAGAATGCAACAAAACTAGTTATTGCTATTGCGGCAACAGCACTGACTATGATACAAATTGCCATTATTTTTTGTTGATCTGCTACTGCCTCTGCAAGTGTTTCCACTTTTTCTTGCAGGCCGTTTAAGTGCTCTTGCATAGCTTGAAACTGCTTAGTACCAATCTTGTCTTCTAATGCACTAAAAACTTTTTCAAACTGCTCAACATCTATCTTTTGAGCTTCTTGCCATTCTTTTAATGCACTAAATACCTCTTCAAACTGTTTAGCATCTATCTTTTGAGCTTCTTGCCATTCTTTTAATGCACCAAAAACTTTTTCAAACTGCTCAGCATCAATTTGTTGACTTTCCTGCAATGCTGTTATATCTGACTCATCAAAGCCAAGTACCCATTTAGTTATACCCATTTTTAACCCCCTAGTTAATTAATATATTATAATTTTACATTCCAAATGTTTAAATTATTATTAAATCAATTGTCATTATGTATTGATCTTTTAATAATTTCGTTTGACTTGCTTTTTGAAAGTGCGAAAACTTAAATTAAGGTATTACAAGATTGTTATTCAACCAATATCTCTCTTTTCCCTGAGTAATTTGGAGCGCTGACAATACCTTCCTTTTCCATTCTTTCAACGATGTTTGCTGCTCTGTTATAGCCTATTCTAAGCTGCCTTTGAATGTAACTGGTTGAAACTTTTTGATCTCTTTGAATGATGGCCACTGCTTGGTTATAGAGGTCATTTTCTTCATCCTCCGTTTCATCGTGTGACTCTGTAGAAGAATTTTCATCTTCTTTAGTGATTTCCTCCATGTAGTTTGGCTCACCTTGCATTTTCAGATGATCAACTATATCTTGCACCTCATTATCACTTACAAATGGGCCGTGAACTCGAATGATCTTACCACCAGAGGCCATATAGAGCATGTCACCCATGCCGAGCAATTGTTCAGCCCCTTGTTCGCCAAGTATTGTACGGCTATCTATCTTAGAAGTAACAGCAAAACTGATTCTCGTTGGAAAGTTCGCCTTTATCACACCTGTGATCACATCCACAGATGGGCGTTGTGTTGCCATTATGATGTGTATTCCTGCAGCACGAGCCATCTGAGCTAAGCGTTGAATAGAGCACTCTATTTCTTTGCCGGCAACAAGCATCAAATCTGCCATTTCATCCACGATCACTACAATATACGGAAATGTTTCCATCTTGATTGGTATTTTTTCAAACAGAGGTTTGCCTGTTGTTGAGTTAAAGCCAATCTGCACAACGCGCTCCAATTCTATTCCACTATTCATCGCTTCTGTGATTCTTTGGTTATAGTTTATTACATTGCGCACATTTAAATAGGACATCATGCGATAGCGCTTTTCCATTTCTTTCACTATCCACTTAAGAGCGACTACAGCCTTTTTTGGCTCTGTTACCACTGGCGTTATTAGATGCGGTATTGCATCATATATTGAAAGCTCAAGCATTTTTGGGTCGATCATTATCATCTTACATTCATCAGGACTTAATCGATAAACGAGTGAAAGAATCATAGTGTTAATCGCAACTGATTTACCAGACCCTGTGGTTCCAGCAACGAGCAAGTGGGGCATTTTAGTTAGATCTGCAATAACTGGTTTTCCACTTATTTCTTTGCCAAGCGCAATTGGGAGATTTAAGTTTGCATTTTGGTATTCTGGGGATTCAAGCAAATCACGCAGCATTACAATTTCCCGTTCCTTGTTCGGCAACTCTATTCCCATAGCATTTTGCCCACGAATTATTGCAATACGTGCAGAGAGTGCACTCATCGAACGTGCAATGTCATCTGCAAGGCCAATTACTCTTGCAGATTTCGTGCCAGCTTGTGGTTCAAGTTTGTACAAAGTCACAACCGGCCCATAGCATACACTGATAATTTTTCCTTGCACGCCAAAATCACTCAGGACTTGTTCCAGCAGAGATAAATTTTTATTGCTCTCCATTTCATTTAGCTGTTTTCTCTGCAAAGACTCTTCTGCTTTAGAAAGTAAATGGATACTTGGAAACTTAAACTCACTTAAAACCTCCTCGGTAGCTTTTTTCTGTCTTTCTTTTGGTTGTTGTTTAGTAGTGATTTTAGTTCTATGTTTTTCTTCTACTACTAATGGTGCAATTGAATACTCAGTAGTTTTATGTGATCTGAAGAATGGAACATTTACAAATAAGCAAGCTATTTTTTTACATAAGAAGAATAGAGAGTAAATTGTTCTCTTCCAACCAACAGATCCTACAAGACCTATTGATGTTACTATCACAAATATATAAAACGGGCAGTTATTAATTAGTGCATTCCCTATTATTCCACTGTGTCTGTATCTTGCAGTGATGCCTAGCGAAAGTTGTGGTAGTATAGCACATATCCCTAAATTGATTAATATTAAATAGAGAATTTTTAGCAGCCTTTTTGATGGCCTGAAGATCAACAAGTAAACTATGGTT
>NZ_JAPQLM010000016.1:0-2179 GCF_028981765.1 Wolbachia endosymbiont of Drosophila seguyi | reverse complement strand
AATCCTCCAAAATTTTATTTTACCCAAAAAAACTCTTTTCTTTCTCTCCACTTTTTCTGGGTAAGGTCAGAAATTTAATGATCCAGGATATACTCCTTTGTTAAGGGAGATTGAGCATTTTCGAATATTTCTTGAGTGCTTCCAGACTCAACAATTCTGCCATTATGAAAGAAAATTACACTATCAGATAACTTTTTAGCTTGCTTCATTGAATGAGTCACCATAATTATAGTAAATCTTAATTTTAGCTCTTGTATAAGATTTTCGATTGCATTGGTTGCCATTGGATCAAGAGCAGAGCACGGTTCATCCATTAATAAAATAGTTGGCTTCACTGCAATTGCGCGAGCGATGCATAGCCTCTGTTGTTGGCCACCGGATAAATTGAGTGCGCTATCTTGCAATCTGTCCTTCAATTCTTCCCATAAACCAACCTTGGTTAAACTATTTTCCACCATCTCATTCAATTTTTGCTTATCCTTCGCCATACCATGCAATTTTGGCCCACAAGCAACATTATCATATATTGATTTTGGAAAAGGATTTGGCTTTTGAAATACCATACCAACTTTTGCTCTAAGTAGTACAACATCCATATCGCGTGAATATATATCACCCAGCCCATCGATATCTAATTCACCAACAGTTTTGCAACCTGGTACATAGTCATTCATACGATTAAAACAACGCAAAAATGTTGATTTACCGCACCCGGATGGTCCGATAAAAGTAGTAACTTTTCTTTTATAAATATTCAAATTTATATCGAATAAAACTTGCTTAGAGCCGTACCAGAGATTTAAATCTTTAACAGAGGCACGTGTATTGCTCATATCACATCCTGCATTGAATAGAGCCCCGGAATTTCTCTTTTATTTTCGTATAGCCATACTGCTGCTTGAACAGCTCCTCTAGCAAATGTTGTGCGATCAATTGCTTTGTGGTTTAGTTCTATCCGTTCATCAGAATTAACAAACATCACGCTGTGATCTCCTATTACTCCACCTCCACGAGATACTGCAAAACCTATTCCCCCCTTTTTCCTTATGTTTGAACCACTATGTAAATATTGATTGGACTGAAAATCCACTTTTGAAGCGTTAGCAATTGTTTTGCCAAGTTCTATAGCTGTTCCAGATGGTGAATCCTTTTTTAAGTTATGATGCATTTCCCAAATCTCAACGTCATATTCATTACCTAAAAGCTCAGCAGCTTTTTTTACCAATTTCAGCAACACATTAACCCCAACACTCATATTTGCTGACCATAATATTGGAACTTCAGCAGCATATTCTTTCAAATCGACACCTTCTATTCCAGTTGTGCCACTAACCAGCGGTGTTTTAAATTTTACAGCTGCTTTAAGGCAGTCTAACATACATTCTTTAGTTGTAAAATCTATTACAACGTCAGATGACTCAAATATGCCACTAATAGAACTTGTAACTTTAATTCCTAGATTGGCTATAATTGGTCCAATATCTGAATCTATGTACTTACTACCTGAACGGGCAACAGCACCTGCTATTTCCACTTTGGTATTTGTAATTAATTCATTGAGTATTTTTTTGCCCATTCTGCCTAAGCAGCCTATTACTCCAACTCTGATTTTCATAAAGCTTTTTACGTTTATTAAGAATGTTAGGCCTTTTTTTAAGCTCTGTCACTTCTGATCTATATTCTATAGCTGTACGAACACTGCAATTTCAGATCCCAGTGCCTTGACCACAACTATTGCAATATGGTACATAGTGAACGATGTCATTCCAGTCTGGAATCTAGCCTTTCTGCAATCTCATCGAAAACGTTTTTCTATGCTAGTTTGCTTGCTTACAAGCAAACTTTTCTGGATCCCAGTGTCTGGGCACTGGGATGACACCCTGACAACCGTCATCCCGCTACTTGTTAGCGGGATCTATGCTAAAAGATACCGCGAATGAATCGCGGTATGACGTAGGACTACTGTCATTCCAGTGCTCCTTTTTTTGTCATCCCAGTGCGTGACACTGGGATCTAGCCTTTATTATTTGGTTGAAATTAAGTTCTCTGGATCCCAGTGTCAGCTACTTTCATGACATCATTATAAAGTAAAATGAGATCCCAGTGTCTGGGCACTGGGATGACAAGAATAGGGCACTGGGATGACAAGAATAGGGCACTGGGATGACAAGAATAGGGC
>NZ_JAPQLM010000015.1:0-4758 GCF_028981765.1 Wolbachia endosymbiont of Drosophila seguyi | reverse complement strand
TATTTTACCATTTACTGAAGGAACTGACATAAATTTTGATATTGCAACTCCGGCTAGGTTAGAAAACGCTAATGACAGCATTACTATACCCATCACTACTCCTCTAAGGTTTTTGGGGGCTAGTGTAGTTGCTTGTTCTTGGACTAATGGAGCAATACATAATTCTCCCAGTCCCATAAAGGAGATAGCAATTATTAAATATAAGTATTCTACTTTACCTTCAATGTTAGAGTTTAAACATCCTATGTACAGTGTGAAAAAACACATAGCCATTGTCAGAAGGCCAAGGGTAAACATGGAAGTTGCATATTTTTGCTTAAACTTCATGTATGTTCCAAAAAGAAAGCCAAATATTATAATTGACAAAGGATTTATGGCTTGAGAAACTGAAGCTGGGATTGTTATACCTAATACATTGTTAATAACGTTTCTTTCGGTGAATAAGTTAACCAAAGAGCCAAGCTGCATTTCTAAAGCAAAAAAACACAAGAAAAATACCACAAGAATAGATAATGCCACTAATTTTCGTCTTTGTTCTGCTGATAATTTAGATATTATATAAATAAATATGCCCAGAGCTGTTATTCCAATAAATATGAGCATATTAGTAAAAAATTCACTATGTATAAGCATTTTAGCAATTATTGATGATGACAGAAAGCTTCCTATCAATACTATACCAAAAATTTTAATCCCTAATATGCGCTTATCCATAAGCTCTGGATAAGGAGAAAGGCCGCTATCTCCTAAAAGATTCTGAAATTTGAGAAAAAAGATTAGCCCTATAGACATCCCAATACCAGCTAAACCAAAGCCGTAGTGCCAGCCAAACAAGTGGGCTACATAACCACATGAAATAGAAGCCAATATTGCTCCAATATTCACACCTACGTAAAATAAAGTAAAGCCTCTGCTACGTTCAGGATCGTCTTTGCCATAGCATGAACTAAGTAAGTTAGTTACGTTCCCTTTAAACATACCAGTACCTATGGCTATTAGAGATAAACCTAAATATAATAAACCTGGTTCAAACTTAACCAATGACATGCAAGCATGACCTGCTATCATCACTATCCCTCCAAGCAACACCATGTTGCGGAATCCCATCAACTTATCAGCTAAAAAACCTCCAAGTATTGGTATAGCATAACCTGTTGCAGCAAATAATGAGTAAATAGTAAAGGCCCTCTCATCAGTGAAACCTAAGTGAGAAGTCAAAAATAGGACCAAAAGTGCCCTCATTCCATAGTGAGAGAAACGTTCCCACATTTCAACAAAGCACAACATTTTTAAAAATTGTGGAAACTTATCTGTCTTCTGATCCATAAAATACCCCTAAAGCTTGGGTTAATGTTAAGTAAAACAATAAAAACTGCAAGTAAAACTTAAAAAAAGGTATTGGAAGCTCGGCAGAATAGTTTGTTGGGGTGTGAGCTACGGAAATATTTTTGAATTTGTAATTTTTCAGAAAGCCCTATATTCTTTAGTTTTACATAGCGAACATGAAGTCAAAGCATTATCCTGATACAGTAAGTAGTCCTGATTTTTTATCGTTAGAAAAGGAAATCATAAAATTTTGGCAGGAAAACAAAGTTTTTGAGCGGTCAGTTGAAGAACGTTCCAAGGATAATTGTTTTGTCTTTTACGATGGGCCTCCGTTTGCAAATGGACTTCCGCATTATGGACATTTACTCACTGGTTTCATCAAAGACGCATTTGCAAGATATCAAACTATGCTTCAAAAAAGGGTTGAACGTAGATTTGGCTGGGATTGCCATGGATTGCCGGCTGAGATGGGTGCAGAAAAAGAACTTGGAATATCTGGTAGAACTGAGATAGAGAAGTTTGGTATAGATAAATTTAACGATCATTGCCGTACTTCTGTGATGAAATTTTCATCAGAGTGGGAGAAGTATGTAAATAGGCAAGCAAGGTGGGTAGACTTTCACAATGACTATAAGACTATGGATAAATCATTCATGGAGTCGGTCATGTGGGCATTCAAGCAGCTTTATGATAAGGGTCTGGTGTATGAATCAGTGCGCGTTGTACCATATAGCTGGGCATGCGAAACTCCATTATCTAATTTCGAAACAAGGCTTGATAACGCGTATAGAGAAAAAGTTAGCAAAGCTGTAACTGTTGCATTTGAGCTTTTAGAAAACCCACAGCAATTTAAAAGTGTTAAACGAAAGTGTAAATTACTTGCTTGGACTACAACTCCTTGGACGTTGCCGAGCAACTTGGCTTTAGCAATAGGAAAAGATATTAAGTATTGTGCAGTGTCAGTCCACCCTTTGATGTCATTCCAGCGCGTGACGCTGGAATCTATTTCTGGATCCCAGTGTCTGGGCACTGGGATGACAGGGAGTCGTGAAGGAAGTTCAATGAATGGTGAAATATACATTTTTGCTGAAAGCTACTTAGAGAAATTTATCAGCCACTCTGAACAAAACAATATTCCATATGAAAACTGCAATATAAAACTTAAAGCGAATGATCTTGCAGGTCTTTCTTACAAACCACTGTTTGACTATTTTAAAGACACAAAAAATGCATTTCGCGTTTTTATTGCTGATTATGTGACGGAAGAAGACGGTACTGGCGTTGTGCATACTGCCCCTGGATTTGGTGAGGAAGATTTTTACCTTTGCCAAAGCCATGATATTCCAGTTATTTGTCCAATTGATAACAGTGGAAAATTTACTGCTGAAGTTTCAGATTTGGCAGGGGTTCATGTTTTTGATGCCAATGATACAGTAATAAAAAAATTGAAAGGGCAGGGAAGTTGGTTTAAGACTGAGCAATATATTCACAATTATCCACACTGCTGGAGAACTGACACTCCTTTGATCTATCGAACTATGCCTTCTTGGTATGTTGCTGTTACAAAATTCAAAAGCAGAATGGTAGAGCTAAATAAGAGAGTTAATTGGATACCAAACCACATTAGAGATGGTCAATTTGGAAAATGGCTTGAAGGGGCACACGACTGGTCAATTTCACGCAATCGATTCTGGGGTACGCCAATCCCTGTATGGAAATCAGATGATGCGAGATATCCAAGAGTAGATGTATATGGTTCAATAGAAGAACTGGAGAGAGATTTTAATGTTAAAATAGACGACTTGCACAGACCATTTATCGATACTTTAACAAGACTAAATCCTGATGATCCAACAGGAAAATCAGTTATGCGCCGTGTACCTGACGTGTTTGACTGCTGGTTTGAATCTGGCTCGATGCCATTTGCGCAAATCCACTATCCGTTTGAAAATAAGGAGTGGTTTGAATCTGCGGATTTTATCACTGAATACATAGCGCAAACCAGGGGGTGGTTTTATACGCTCTTTGTATTGTCCACTGCTTTGTTTAATAGGGAACCATTTAAGAACTGCATATGCCACGGTGTTGTTTTGGATGTAAAAGGGCAAAAATTGTCCAAACGTTTGAATAACTATGCAGATCCAATGGAGGTTTTTGATAGATACGGTTCTGATGCACTGCGTTTTCTTATGCTTTCTGGATCTATTATTTGTGGTGGTAATTTGCTACTCGATAAAGAAGGAAACTCAATACGAGATGTTCTGAAAAACGTAATAAAACCTATTTGGAACAGTTATCACTTTTTTACTATGTATGCAAATGCAGATGGAATTAAAGCTGAAGTTTGTAAGGATTATCAAAGTACTATTGATCGCTACATGATTTCCAAATGTTTTGAAGCTGTAGAAAGTATCCAAGCTTCTATGAACAGCTATAGCTCCCAAGAGGCTTGCAAAATTCTGATAGATTTTTTTGGAGTGCTGAATAACTGGTATATTCGTCGCAGTCGCGAGCGTTTTTGGAAAAGTGATTTGGATCAGGATAAAACTGATGCTTATAATGTTCTATATACGGTTTTTTATTACATACTAAGAGCTGCAGCTCCTTTGTTGCCACTTATAACAGAGAATATATGGCAAGGGCTTAAGTATGAAGAAACATCTGTTCATTTGGCTAATTTTCCACAATTAGAGAAGTTTGATAGTCAGCTCATTGCCAAGATGGATCTAGTGAGAGAGGTGTGCAACTCTGCACTTTCGATCAGAAACACTTTTAATATACGTATCAGACAGCCGCTTGGCAGTATGATCATTTATCATCAGTCTTCCTGTAGTTTTCTTGAAGGTGAACCGCTTTCTGTCATCCCAGAGTTCTCTCCTGTTATCCAAGTAGCTGACACTGGGATCCAGTGTGCTGCAGATTCAAATGAGTACCAGGAGATGATAAAAGATGAGGTGAATGTAAAAAGCTTGGAATTAGTAAACAGACTTGAAGGTATTGCATCACTAGAGTTAAAGCTAAATTTCCCACTGCTTGGGAAAAGAATTCCAGACAAAATCAAGAAGCTAGTTCAATATGTCAAGGAGGGAAAATGGAAGCAAGTTGAGAATGAGCAGATATTTCTAGGAGACGAATCAGAGAACTATATTATAGAAAAAGGCGAATATGAACTATTGTTAAAAGCAAACAGTGAATATTCCTCTGTATTTGATAACAATAAAGGGATTGTCATTCTAAATACTGAACTAAATGATGAATTAATTCTAGAAGGGTTAGCGAGAGATGTCGTGAGGCTCATTCAAGAAACCAGAAAACAAGCTGATTTTCATATATCAGATAGAATCAGAGTAATAATCAAAACAGAAGAAGAGAAAATTAAGGAAGCAATAAATACGTGGTTTGAATATATAAAAGAGCAGACCCTTGCCTTAT
>NZ_JAPQLM010000014.1:0-1780 GCF_028981765.1 Wolbachia endosymbiont of Drosophila seguyi | reverse complement strand
TAATCTGTACAGAGAAGATAAATAAATAGCTTCAGTGTTTATGATAAGGGGGCTGGCGGAGTTTGTCAAGTGGTTTTTTAGCCACGTTTCCCTGTTATAATGTTCGTTTGCTTGACCTAAGATCCAGGAGTATTTAAACTGAACTCTATATAGTGTTAAAAATGATAGGAAATCTAAGCGGAATAGTTGATGAAGTGCGCAGTGATCACATAATCCTGAATGTGAATGATGTTGGCTATATGGTGTATCTTTCAGCCAAAACTTTAAATGCATGTTCCATCGGAAGTAGAGTTAAATTACTTATCGAAACCTATGCAAATAACAGAGAAAATGTCGCTCAGCTATATGGTTTTATAAGCAAAGAAGAACAGCAGTGCTTGAGGTTGCTTGTCAAAGTAAGCGGCGTTAGCTATAAAACTGCAATGTCAATTTTGGGCAAATTAACTCCAGAACAGCTATTTTTGGCAATTATGAATGAAGATAAAGTAGCACTCAAGATGAGCGGACTTGGCCTGAAACTCATAAATCGAATCATCACTGAATTGAGTGGCAAAGTGAGTAAACTAGAAATAAATAACAATAATTTTCATCCAATTAATGAAGATGCCCTTTCAGCATTGATCAATCTTGGGTATGAAAAAATGAAAGCTTATGATACGATAAAAAAATACAGGCCAAATCTGGACACTAAGGATATTATTCGCATGGCGCTTAAGGAGCTTTCAATACTATGAAATCAATATCGTGCGGTAAAGAATATACTGAAGATGTGCGCAATATCAACATCAGGCCTGAACAACTTGATGATTTTGTCGGGCAAAAAGACTTAATACAAAATTTAAAAGTGTTTATAAACGCTGCACAGACGAGAACTGAAGCTTTAGATCACGTTTTATTATATGGTCCTCCAGGGCTTGGCAAAACAACTTTAGCACAAATTGTTTCTAAAGAATTAAGAGTTAGCTTTCGCGCAACTTCTGGTCCTTTACTTAGTAAAGCTGGAGATTTGGCCGCAGTGCTTACCACTTTAAATGCAAAAGATGTTCTATTTATCGACGAAATTCATAGATTAAATCGCAGCATCGAAGAAGTTTTATATACTGCTATGGAAGATTTTTGCCTGGACATATTAGTAGGTGAAGGTCCATCTACTCGCACTTTAAGGATAGATCTACCACCATTTACGCTAATTGGAGCAACAACACGGCTTGGATTACTTTCTGCGCCACTCAGAGATCGTTTTGGCATTCCTTTGCATCTTGAGTTTTATTCCTTTGAGGAGCTGGTTAATATTATAAAAAGAGGCGCAAGAGTTCTTTCTGCTGAAATTGAAGAGGATGCAGCACGGGAAATTGCCTGCCGTGCGCGCGGCACTCCAAGAATTGCTTTGAGGTTACTCAGAAGAATAAGGGATTTTGTTGAAGTGAAAGATGATAAAAAAATTACTTATGAAGTCGCTGATTCTGTATTACTAAAATTGGGTGTAGATAAAATGGGACTCAATAAACTTGATATGAATTATCTAAGATTTTTATTCAACACTTCAGGCCCTGTTGGAATTGACACCATATCTATTGCGCTATCCGAAGATGTTGGCAATATTGAAGAAACAGTAGAACCTTATTTAATCAAAATTAGTTTTGTAAAGCGCACACCAAGAGGGCGCGTTCTAACCGATCAAGCAAAGGAGTATTTGAGCTTTCAACATTAAACATCATAATTTATATTGACTAATTGGCGTGGTATCTATATGCTAACATTTATATATTAAAAATAATGG
>NZ_JAPQLM010000013.1:0-662 GCF_028981765.1 Wolbachia endosymbiont of Drosophila seguyi | reverse complement strand
CAGTCTGTCCAGGTTCCAAGATCGGTGTCAAAAATTGCTCAAACCATCCATTAAAAACATCCATATTACAGTGGCCTTCAAAGGTTAACGGAACAACTATCTTTCTTCCACTTAAGGCTGCAACCATACTGATTCGTTGAGTTTTCTTTCCAGATTTTAAGGCATAAAACCGCTGTCCTTTCTGGCAATATCCGTAGTTCGGTGTTATCAATGCCAGACTCATCTATATACACTAAGTTTTTAGGTTCTTTTGTCGCTATAATTTCCAAAAATTCAGCACGTTTTTCTTCGTTTCTTTCCTTGTATCCATATGTCTTTTTTTGCGCGTAAATCCAATTTTTTTAAGGGCTCGATAGATCGTTTGGATACTAACGTTGTTCCAAAGTTTAGCCATTTCCGATAGAGTCTTTCCTCCGTGTTCTCTGGCAAATTTGGCAAAGGTATCCCAGTCGGTAATTTTGTGATTGTAACCCCCATTTCCAAGTTTTTTTGATTGAAAGTCTCCTGTTTCTTTTCTTCTTTGCTGCCACTCCCATAAAGTAGTTCGTCCAATCTTAAATCTTGCTGCCACTGTTTCTCTGCTTTCTCCTTCGTCTAGCGCTTCCATTGCTTTTTTTCTTAAATCATAACTATATGCTGCTGGCATTCAACCTCCTTATCAT
>NZ_JAPQLM010000012.1:0-1608 GCF_028981765.1 Wolbachia endosymbiont of Drosophila seguyi | reverse complement strand
TCAACATCAAAGCAAAATATGTATATTTCTCTGTTAGTGTTAAAATTGAAGTTACAATAAAGAAAGAAGCAAAAAATATTGAGCTTAGTTTAATGCTTTTAGCTGAAAAATTAGGATTCTTGTAATATAAGTAGTTGCTTGCAAATTCTGAAATACCAAAGTGCGAGTTAAGAAGATTTAAAATCTGTTCGCTATCCACTTTTATTAATACATAGTCAATGCCGTAATGAGCTTCGACCCAACGGTTGATATCTCGGCTTGTGTCTTCAACCATAAAAAAAGTAGTATCATTTAATTTTTGCCAAGGAATTATATTAAATTTATAGTAAAAAAGTTTCTCTTGCTCTTTGCACAAACTAGAATCAAACTTAATTTTTTCTACATTATCAGCTTGAAGTATAGGCATTAAACCTAATGCAATTTTTTATTTAAGTCACGTGAAAATGAAGATATGACCTCGCTACTACGCTTATCATCTTTACGTTCATGCATTATTTTTTTTACAGCATCAGCAGCTATACTCGCTGTGTTAGCCTGTAAATCTCCAAGAGCTTTTTCAACTTGGTCAGTGACTTTCTTCAAGTTAGAATGGGCATTATCATCTAATGTCTGATCTAGCTGCTGTCTATTGTGCTTAATGATACTATTAGCTTTATCAAGTGCTTCATTCATCATTTTATTAACTTCTGCATCTAATTCTTTGTATTTTTTAGAAGATTTTTTGTAATACTCCAACATATCTTTCCTGAATTTTTCAGTTTCTTCACTTGAAAATTTGCTTTTGTTACGCTTATTGTTAAGCGCATTTTTTATCACTTTCTTTAGCAATTTATACGAAAGGACAAAACTTACCAAGAAGGCAAGACCGATAATCAGTGATGTAGACATAAAAACCCCTAAAATTCTTTGGACACCAAGTCAGCAATAAATTCCTCTTCAATTTCAGAATGAGTCAATTTAGTATAATAAATTAAAGCAATACTAGTAGCCATTTGTTTTAACTGATCAGTATATTCAGATTTAAATTCTGCCACTTTTTTTTCAATAAGCTTGCTCTTTTTTTTATCTTCCTCTTCTAATATATTCTTAACATTAGCTCTCATTTCTTCTACCTGAGCAAGTGCATCATCTATGATTTTTTTTGCCTGTATTCTAGCTTGGGTTAAAGCTGCGTTATACTTGGTAATCTGATCTTCCGTAAGTCTTAAAAGATGAACAGAACTATTAAAAGAACCCAATACTTCTTTACTTCTAGTGCTTATTATTTCATCTAACTTTGGCAAAAATAAACAACTTACTACGAAAAAAAGTGAAGAGAAAAAAATTAAAAACCAAAAAACTTGAGAAAAGAAGGTTGAAACATCAAGCTGTGGCATCTGTTAAGCAGCAAATATTAATAACATTGCAAGTACAAACGCAAGCAATCCCATGATTTCAACCATGGCAGCACCAATATAAACATAACTTTTCATTTTACCTTCTGATTCAGGGTTTCTCGCAATCCCATTTAACATAGCAGAGAAGATATTAGCTATACCTAAACCAGCGCCGAGCATTCCAAACACAGCTAAACCAATTGCTATAAATTTTAAAGCTACTAAATCCATA
>NZ_JAPQLM010000011.1:0-3049 GCF_028981765.1 Wolbachia endosymbiont of Drosophila seguyi | reverse complement strand
TTTTTTATAACAAACAACGTCACTATTAACTATTGCATTCCAGAACAATTTGATGCATCATTCTTTTTGTGAAAAACATTCCAAACTTTCTCTCCACTTTTTCTGGGTAAGGTCATATGTGTACATCCCCATCATGAATGCTATTTTCGGTAAAATCTCTTACAACGCTCAAAAGCAGAAAAACAAAAACTTGATTTTCTCAGCTAAATAGTGGACCATCAAAAGCACGCATAAATACCTACAATGAAAGAAAAAACTTTCACAATCATCGATGGCTATGGTTTTCTTTTCAGAGCTTACTATGTACTACCTCACTTAATTACCACAACAGGAATGCCAATAGGTGGTGTATATGGCTTTCTGAATATGGTTCTTAAGTACATTGCCCATTCGGACTACTTAACTATAGCACTTGATGCAGGGAAAAAGAATTTTAGGCACAATTTATATCCTGAGTACAAAGCGAACAGAGTAACGCCTCCTGAGGATCTAACTCCACAGTTCACCATACTGAGGGAAGCGGTAGAAGCTTTTAACCTCAGCTATGAAGAGATTGAAGGTTATGAAGCAGATGATATAATTGCAACACTAGCTGCAAAATACGCCAACCACCAAGACTTTAAAGTGGTAGTCGTTTCATCAGATAAAGATTTATTTCAACTCTTGAACCACAATATTTTAATATTCGACCCCATTAAAAATATATATATAGATGAAAAACAAGTAATAGAAAAATTTGGCGTAAACTCACACAAGCTTCTTGATTTATTTTCTCTAACTGGTGATGCATCTGACAACATTCCAGGCGTTCCGGGAATAGGTCCGAAGACTGCAGCTAAATTACTAGATGAATTTGATTCATTGAATAATATTATAGAGAACATTGATAACATCGAGCAAACGAGGATTCGTAATATTCTTGCTGAACATAAGGAAAAAGCGCTAATTTCAAGAGAACTTTTATCACTATGCGAAAAAGTAGACCTTCAACATGATATTGCAAAATGTGAAGTTCGCCCTCCAAATATGGAAAAACTATTATCCTTTTTAAAGAAGTATGAATTCAATTCCTTGATAGGGAAAGTGGAAAAGCTTTTTTCCTATAGTGGGTCTAGCACAGAAGAAAAAATAGAGTATAGTAGTGAAGAGTTAGAGAAATTTTTAGAGCATTGTAGATATGAAGGCAAAATTGCAATTCATTACCACCTTGAAAACAATGTATTAAGTCTATCTTATAGCGAAAGTAATATTTTTTATATAGAGCAAGACAGCATACAAGATGCACTCATTATAATTAACTTAACTTTGCTCTCAAATGGAGTGCTTAAAATAATACATAACATTAAAGAGATCAGGAAAATCTTCCCTGCAATAGAGAAGATGTTAGATTCAGTTGATGATTTGATGATAATGTCGTATAGCTTGGATACAGGAAAGCATGATCACAGTATTCCAAACATAGTTGCGCATAATTTGAGTGAAAATGCAGAAATTTTCTCGGCAAAAACTTTAATAGCAATTCATGAAAAGCTAAAGCAAAGGTTATTTCAGGAAAAATTGCTCACAATTTACGAGCGCTTCGATAAGCCACTTATGAAAGTAATATTTGATATGGAGAAAAATGGGATATTACTGAACATACAAAAATTACAGGAGCTGTCCGATAAATTTCAGCAGGTAATTGCCGTGCTTGAAGATGAGATATATAATTTGGCAGGAGAAAGATTTAATATTGCTTCGCCAAAACAATTAAGTGATGTTTTATTCAACAAAATGGGGCTTAATAAAAAGAAAAAGTCAAAAAAATCTGGATCGTATAGCACCAATTATGAAGTTCTAGAGGCACTCGAAGAAGAAGGGGTAGAAATCGCAAGTAAAATCTTAAATTGGCGACATTTAAGTAAATTAAAAGGCACCTACACTGATGCATTAATAAAGCAAGTTGATCCACTTGATGGTAGAATACACACAAGCTTTTCAACGACTGCAACTGCAACTGGAAGGCTGAGCTCCAGCAATCCTAATTTACAGAATATTCCTATCAGAAGCGAAGAGGGAAATCTTATCAGACAAGCATTTATTGCGCCAAAAGGGCATAAGATAATTTCTGCTGACTATTCGCAAATAGAATTAAGACTCCTGGCACACGTTGCAAACGTTGCAGCATTTAAAGAAGCTTTTGCAAACGGACAAGATATTCATGAGATCACCGCAAGGCAAGTTTTTGGAGTGCAAGAAATAGATGAGCAATTAAGACGCAAAGCAAAATCCATCAATTTTGGAATTATATATGGCATTAGCCCATTTGGTCTTGCAAAGCGGCTTGGAATTACCATTGCGGAAGCTGCTGAATACATTAATTACTATTTTTCCTGTTACCCAGAAATAAAGGCCTATATGGAAAAAGCAGTGTCTATCGCAAGATTGCATGGTTATGTAGAAACTTTGTTTGGCAGGAGATGCTTTGTAAGAGACATAAACAATACAATTCCTTATATAAGACAATTTGCAGAAAGGGCAGCAATAAACGCACCACTGCAAGGAACCGCTGCTGATATAATAAAACGTGCGACAATTCAGCTTTTTGACCAATTGAAAGTAGGTAAAATAATCCTCCAGGTTCACGATGAACTACTGGTTGAAGTAGAAGACGAAAAGGTGCAAGAAACAGCAAAACTTATAAAAGATATAATGGAAAATGCAATAGAAATTTCTATACCACTTGAAGTAGAAATAAAAATTGGCGACAACTGGGGTCTAAATTCCCTTAATTATGACTTAAACATCGTGAATTCTAGGAGTATAGATTATTTGAATTAATATGAAAAATATGCTACAATTGAAGTATAGTAAATGTGAGTAACTCAGTTATGACAAAAATATTAACTCCACAAACAAAGAATTTGGAACCTTCAAATCAGGTAACTAACAAAGATGAGAAAATTTTTGAAAAAGAGGAACATCAGGTAATCTATGATTACTTTGCTAGGATTAATAATTGTTATTAGTAATAATTAATTAAATCAGAAGAATATATATGCTTTGTTTT
>NZ_JAPQLM010000010.1:0-9032 GCF_028981765.1 Wolbachia endosymbiont of Drosophila seguyi | reverse complement strand
TTTTCTTTAGCTACTCTTAACATTTTCTCAACAGCTATACTATCTTTACGTAGTATAGCATAAGCAAGTGATATAATAGTTGATTCTTTACCCCGATGTTTACTTACTTCCGTAGTAAGAATCCTTTGTTTTTCCTTTTCAGATATTTTTTCTAGTTCTTCAGCAATGCTACTTTTTTTGCCTTCTATTTTTGATGCTAATTTTAAAATACTTTTTTCATCTTTCTCTTTCAATTTCGAATCGTTTACCTGATGAGTCATTTTTTTTCTCAAGGTCTTTCTTATTAAACTAAGCATAACATTTTCTCTCTTCGTGGTTATAATATTTGCTTTTATGAATCAGTTGTGTTGATAATGTATTAATTGCATAGTTCAGACATTGTTTTATAAAGCAAAATTTTAGTAGACCACCTTACAAGAACGTTTCTTGCTAATTCTGAATCCGAAAAAAGGACGCAGTAAAGTTATTTGTAAGGGAAGAATGAAACTTGTAGCTATAGCTAAACTGACTTACGATAATTTGAAAAACCGTCATCCCGCTGCTTGTTAGCGGGATCTAGAGATACCGCGGCGGTATGACGGTTCGCAGTGGTATGACGGTTCGCGGCGGGATGACGATAAGCTCGTCATCCCGCTACATTAATATTGTATTAATAAAAACTTAATAATAATCCTTAATAATATATGAACTAACATGTTTGCAATTTCGTATGACAGAGGAAACAAAAGATGGATATGCTTCCTTATACGTTGCAATTCAGGAAGGTAATATTGAAGCTGCAGAACTACTAATAAAATGTGGCACAAACGTCAATGATCATTATGAACGCAATCGTACGCCACTGCATATTGCCATCGGACGCAAACAATTAGAAATAGCAAAATTGCTGATAAAAAATGGAGCAAACGTTAATGCAAAAACTCAAAATCATGGTAAAGATGATCTAACACCAATGCACTTTGCAGTTTTTGCAAATACGCCAGAATTTATAGAATTACTAGCTAGCCATGGTGCATTGATTAATGCAAGAGAAAGTACCGAAGGGTATACTCCTCTTCACTTTGCTGCTTTATATGGGAACAAAAATATAATACAAGCCTTAATTGATAAGGGACAAGATATTGAAGATGTGGACAATAATGGGCGAACAGCTCTGTTTTTAGCTGCTAGGCAGTGCACTGAAGCAGAAGATGATAGCAGAATAGAAATTATCAAGTATTTGATAGACAAGCTCAAAGCAGATGTAACAAAGAAAGACAATAATAACAATGCAGTACTCTTTCCTGCCGCTAATAATTGCCCTGGAAAAGTGGTAGAATTCATCATTGAGCAATATATAAAAATCTTTGAGTTAGAGAATTTTATCAACCACAAAAATAATGATGGAATGGATGCTTTGGATATTGCGCTGAATAGTGGAAACGAGAAAGCTATTGAAGTATTAAGATCATATGGAGCAGATATCAAGAATAAGGTAGATGGTAGCATTCAAAAAATTACTGCAGAAAAACCAAGTAGTACCCTAGACAGAGCAGAAAGTGCAGAGGTAGCGCCTCCAATTAAGCAAAGAGTATAAAGCTTTTTATAAAGCGATTATAAATTTCAGTAAGTTGCAGAGGCTCTACAATGGGAAGTGTAGTATGTTAGCAGATACAAATGACTAGATAAATTATATTTCATTAAAGTCATTTATCTTGAAACATAAGCAGGATTTTGTATAGTTGTTTCAATTTGGGTCTATATATTGAAACAACGCGTGAAAATGACAGGTCATTGTACAAGAGGTATCTAATTCACCGACAAGAATGCTAGATAAAGACACTTACATTTCAATTATTTCACAATTTCTGTATAATCTTAAAAACTCAATTAGTGCGTTATGAAGATAATAATAGGTAATGCTAGTAAGGAATTAGGGGAATCAGTAGTTAACCGGCTAGATGTTCAACCATCCTCTGCTTGGATATCAAAGTTTACCGATGGTGAGGTAAATGTAGAAGTAGCAAATGATCTATATAATCAAGAAGTATATATAATACAATCTCTTTCTCCCCCTGTGAATGATAATCTTATGGAGCTTCTGCTTATAATTGATGCAGTAAATAGATTAGGAGCCAAAAGGATAGTAGTAATTATCCCTTATTATGGATATAGCAGGCAAGATAGAATTATCAAGAACAATAATGTGCAGTCTGCTTTAAGTGCCAAATTAGTTGCAAATCTTATTCAAACTGCAGGTGCAAGTAGCGTTGCAGTTATTGATTTGCACTCAAGTCAAATTGAAGGATTCTTTGATGTACCGATAACTAATTTGAACTGCTTTGAAGCATTTGTTGACTCTATACACACAGAAAATTTGGCAATTGTTGCACCTGATGTTGGAGCAATTGGCAGAGCACGTGCTTTTGCAAAGACTTTAGAGGAAAAGTACAAGATAGGGTTAAATGATAAGATTATTGTAGTAGATAAATATAGGGAGAAAGCAGGCACATCTCAAGTAATGAACATAATAGGAGAAGTTGCAAATAAAAATTGTGTCATTGTTGATGATATAGTTGACTCTGGTGGAACATTGTGTAATGCAGCTCTTGCTTTAAAAGGCCACGGAGCAAAGTCCGTAATTTCATGCATCACACATGGCGTGCTTTCAGGAAGTGCAGTTGAGAAAATTTCTTCCTCTTCTTTAGATAAATTAGTGATTACGGATACCATACTTCACAAATTTGAAAAAACTGGTAAAATAGAAGTTGTTTCGGTCGTAGATATTTTAACTCACTTTATCCAAGGAGGTAAAGATGCCAGCTAAGTCAACAGAAGACGTTATTACTTCACTAATAGAATTTGCAAATAAGAGAAAAATAACAATTACCAAAGAAGAAATGCTTAAAATTGCACAGCTTGTAAGGATTAAGTTATCAAATGACGAGATTGATCACTACTCCAAAGAACTGACAATGCTGGATTGGATACATGATACTTTATTGCAAGTTAATACTGAAGGTGTTTCTCCTATGCGTTATGGCAGCATAGACAAGGACATTCATGTACGCAATGATGTTATAAATTCTCAAAACATTAAAAAAGAGATATTGTCCAATACAAAACCTGAGCATGGGTATTTCGTAGTGCCAAAGGTTATAAGCAATTAAAGTAAAATAAGGCTCATATCAAATCTATAATAGATCTACTTTCAAAAATAAGACCAATCCGGTAAAGAAGCATTTGTGGGAGTGGAAACCATTTTTTGATTTTTCTTTACTAAGTCTACTAAATATAGTTTAGAGTTGCTTGGTGATTCTGTTCTTGTAAAAATGATTTCTCTACCATTTGGTAACCATGCCGGGGATTCAATTTTATGCCCCTCTGAAAGCAGACGTTCTTCTTTGCCATCTGGCTTCATAACTCCTATGTAAAATTTTCCTGACTGAATCTTTGTAAAAGCTATCAGATCTCCTTTTGGCGACCAAACAGGCGTAGCATATCTTCCACTTCCAAAACTAATTCTTTTAGGTTTTTTACTTTTGTTAGTAAAATCGATAACGTACAGTTGCTGACTCCCACTTATATCAGAACTAAAAGCCATATACTTTTGATCTGGAGAAAAAGAGGGAGAAGTGCTTATAGCTGAACCTTTAGTAATTTTTTTTGTTCGTTTACTACTTAAATCCAAAGATAATATATTCGTTTCACCACCCAATGAGTGGGAAATTAAAAGAGATTTACCATCGGGAGAAAATCTTGGTGCAGAAACAACTCCTTCAAATGCGCTGATTATTGATTCAGTGTTATCTTTTAAATTTTTTAATATTATATAACTTTTACCATTTGCGTACGAGATATAAACAATACCCTTTCCATTTGGTGAGAATCTCGGTGTTGACACAAATCTATCGCCATTTGTTAAGTATTTTATATTACTTCCATCTTGATTCATCACAGCAATTTTACGCACAGATTTGTAGTTGCTATCTTTTTCTTCAGCGATATACGTGATTTTTGTGTTGAAGTGCCCTTTCTCACCAATTAATCTATCATGTATCACATCCGAAACGAGGTGACCAATTTTTCTCCAGTCTTTTGCTGGAAAAACAACTGACTGAGTAAGTAATTCTCTTTTTGTAAAAGCGTCAAATAAACGAAATGATAGCTCTAATGCACTACCAGATATTTCGCTTAAACTTACTGTGACTACAGTATCGCTTTTCCAAGATTTAGATTCAGCTTCCGCGCCACGTTTTACATTAAATAAGCCACAATTAGATAAATTTGTTCCTATTACCTTTGCAATATTTTCGCTTAATTCGCTTTCCAACGCTGTTTTACATGTACATTTAGATACAACAAGACCAATGTTACCAACACTGCTTTTTTTTATATCAACATATAAAGCAGCTTTTGTAAAATAAGGAATAAATAACGAAATAAATAACACCAGATGAACGAATAGCTTCATTCATTTCATACCTGTTCTATCTGAACCTCGATTATAGGCCTTTTTAGTAAATATTCCTTTAAGATACTCAATATTGAACTTTCAATCTTATTTTTAATTTTTTTTGTTGGCTGCAAACTAAACGACGACTCAACTTTCTTGACAATTTTCTGTATGGTAGCTGCATCTTCTAGCACTTCAAAAACACCAGGTACAAATACTTTTGGTTTAGCAAGCAATTTATTTTTCTTGTTTACAACTGCTGTTACCACAATAACTCCGGCATCTCTCATTCTTTTACGCATTTTTATAACACTGCTCTCCGGATGACGTAGCAACATACCATCAATACCAAAGTAGTCAACATCAATTGAATCAACCTTTCCTCCGTTCTCCAAATTAACAATATCACCTGGTGCAATCATTATTGCTTTTGCCACACCGCACTCTTTAGCAAATTTTACATGTGCATGCGTGTGAATATATTCGCCGTGAACTGGAATAGACATCTTCGGTTTTATTAAAGAATACATTTCCTTTAGCTCTTCTCTTGTTGGATGCCCAGAAGCATGAACATGCTCTGTTTTTTCAGTAATAACTTCTACCCCCATCTCAATAAAGGCATTGAGCATGTTGTGCGCACGAGTTTCATTTCCAGGAATGATTTTTGACGAAAAGATCATGGTATCACCTTGCTGCATTTTAAATGCTTGATGACTCTTAGCAGCAAGTCTTGCGGTAGCTGCCAGTGGCTCACCTTGACAACCTGTGCAAAGTAGCACCAGTTCTTCCCTTGGAAAATTTACTGCTTCCTTTGCTTCAAGAAACTGAGGAGAATCAGTTAAATAACCACTATCTTGCGCAACTTTCACTATTCTCCATAAAGATCTACCAAGTAAAACTACTTTTCTATTTAGTGCTTTTGCAGCTTGGCTTATCGTTTCAATTCGTGCCACATTTGAAGCGAATAGCGAAACAGCAACTAATTTTTTAGACCGCTTTATTATGTTATAAATATTATTATAAATTTCACCTTCTGACTCAGGGTGATGCTTGCTTAATATATTGGTTGAATCGCAAATTGCTGCAAGCAGGTCACCTTTATCGCCAATTTCTTTTAGACGCTCCATATTAGAAGTTAATCCAACAACAGGTTTTGGATCAAATTTCCAGTCTCCGGTATGGAGTGCACTACCCATTTCAGTGCTAATTAATATTGAATTTGCCTCAGGAATTGAATGAGTTACATTTATAAACTCGACGGTAAAAGGACCCAAATTTATGCTGCCATTTATGTCTACCTCTTTCACAGGCACTATACCTTCCAATCGAAATTCTTTTAGTTTCTCTTTAAGAAAATTAACCGTAAACTTTGTTGTATATATGGAGCACTGCAACTCTTCCCACAAGTGGGGCACTGCACCGCAGTGGTCCTCATGTGCATGTGTAATTATTATTCCAAGTAAATCTTTTTTTCTTTGAGCAATAAAATCTATATCAGCAATGAGCAGCTCAACACCTGGCATAGTTTCATCTGCAAAACCAACACCAAGGTCGATCATAATCCACTTACCTTGGTAATGATATAGGCTAACATTCATCCCGATTCTTCCTACTCCCCCAAGCGGAAGAAATAAAAACTCATTTTTGTTTATATTCATTAAATTTAAATTATTAAAACCTGAGAATAGCAAAACTTCGACCTTAAATAAAGAAATTTATTGCTTTTACATAGTTTTAAGGAACTAAGAAGTTTCTGTTGGCTAATAATAACACTATTGTTAAGTTTTCCATTAATAAGGTCAAAGAATTGCAGGATTAAATGAAAACCCGTAAACAGTTACCCCTTTAATGTCATTTAGCAGATTTCTTATTTTTTTTTTTACTTTACTAAAAAACCCTTCAGATTGCTGTTGTACACTTGCATTTTCCTCTTCTTCAAGCGCTTTTAATAGTTCAATTTGCTTTTTAGTTAAATTTTTTGGATTTAAAGTCTCAACTATTACCTGTACGTATAAATCACCACGAGCATGTGAGTTCATATATGGCATACCCTTTTCCCTACAACGTAGTTTGGTACCAGTTTGAGTGCCTTCAGGGACCTTTACTTTTATTTTAGCTCCATCAATTGATTGAATATCGATTTCACCACCAAGCACTGCTAGTGTCATTCTTATAGGCACTTTACAGTGTAAATCTGCTTTATTTCTAGCAAAGATTTTATGGAAAATTATTTTCACGTATACGTATAAATCTCCACTTTTTCCACCTTTTGTTCCAGCTTCTCCTTTACCACTTATCCTTACCTTAGCTCCTTCTTCTATGCCTTTTGGAATTGAAACGGATATATTTACTTCATCTCTTCTACGTCCACTTCCACCACATTTCTTACATTTGTTTTGTATTATTTCTCCTTCCCCATAGCATGTAGTACATGTTCTTTCGATGGTAAAAAAGCCTTGTTGAGTTCTAATCCTACCGCTTCCCTGGCATGTGTGGCACTGAACTGGTTTAATTGCTCCTTCGCCACCTGTGCCTTGGCATGTATCACATTTTACATTTGTCACATAATGTATAGGCGCTTGTATTCCTTTGAATGCATCTTCTAAGGTAATTTCAAGATCATAACGTAGGTCTGCTCCAGATACTCCTGTTGTACTTCTTTTTGCTCTCGATCTACTTGCACCACCACCGAATCCTCCACCAAAGAAGTCATTGAATATGTCGCTAAAATCTCCTGCAGAGCTAAAGCCTTGAAATCCACCAGAAGCACCTTCGTGGCCATAACGGTCATAGCCTGCCCTTTTCTCAGAGTCAGACAGAACTTCATATGCAGCTGTTACTTCTTTAAATTTTTCCTCTGCTTCTTGATTGCCAGGATTTCTATCAGGATGATATTTTAATGCTAATTTTTTATACGCTTTTTTTATCTCATCAATACTGTCATTTCTGCCTACTTCCAGCAGATCATAGTAGTCTTTTTTGCTCATATATAATAGTTTAGTGCTTAACCTTTAAAGATAGGTATTACATATATTAATTTCAAGTGTGACTTCTGTTTCCTATAAAATGTGGTGCACCCTGAGCGACTTGAACGCCCGACCTTTTGATCCGTAGTCAAATGCTCTAATCCAACTGAGCTAAGGGTGCTTTCACAAAGTTAACTTTAGCAGGTTTTGTAGCTTGATTCAATTAATTTGGCTAAAAATAAAACTATTGATTTCTATCATACGTGAACCCCTCACAATTCTCAAACTGCCGTTTCGCATTAGAATTATCAAATTCACTACAAGGAGGAGCAGTTGGAGTAGTATTAGGATCTTGAGAAAAGTAAGGAGGTGGTGCATCATAACGAGAAGAATCTCCATAACCATGCCCTTGTCTAAGACAGCTATCTACCGCTCCTTTAGCTTTCTCGATATTTTCTAATTCTTCCTCATGCTTCATATGAAAAGCTAAACCACCAGCAAAACATACGAGAGAATTAACGCCAAGGATAGCTAAACCCCACACTGGTAAGACTGGGTAAACAGCACAAGCTACCAAAGCTGCCAAAGAAACAACGCCAACCGCAAATTCTATATTTCTGAACGTTTTAAATTTACTATCCAGGTAATCTATTTTTTCTTCTTTTCTAGCCACTTTTCTGCTGCTGTTATACCAAAAACACATACCAGCATGGAAAGCAACACACACAACTGCAGCTACTATACCCAAAGCTAATAGCTTTCTACTGTCTTCTGATTCTTTTTTATTCTCTTTTCTCCCTTGATGAGTGGTATTACCATTGTTAATATTCGTTATATTATTAACCGTAGTGTGACCACGTCCACCGAATAAAGAATCCATCCAGCATTGTAATAGCAAATAATCCCAAAAGTCTAAACCTCTATTGTGTACATGTATATGTGTAATCTGAGAGCCTGTAGGTTGTGCGTTATTCCCTGCGTTATATTGATCATTTCTGCTTCCTGTATCGTGCCTATTGCTTGAATTTGGATGTGTAAATTCTTCATACACATTTTTAAAATTCTCCTTGCTCCAAGTTAAATTCGGTGTATTATTACAATACTGTAGAAACCCTTCAATATTATTATTATTACCTAATTTCTTTATATAGGCTAACGCATACCTTTTTAAAACACTATCACTTGCTACCATAAATACCCTCTTAAGTTAAGATTAAATTAATAAATATTTATTATAACAAGATAACATCTACTTGTTAACTTGAGCCTGATTCAAGTATCCGTTCAGAATGTGGCAGAAGAACTTATTCAAATAAAGTAGGTGGTAAAATATAAACATTTTATAAAGTGAAAAATGGACTTTTCAGACCACTGCCGAGCTAAAGAAGCCCTGAAAAACGTGATACTTAGGCCACTTCTTGCTTAAGCTGTACAATTTCAGCTTGAGAAAGGCCAGTGGATTCAGCTATTAAATTAACAGATACACCAGCTTTAAGTAAATTTTTTGCAACTTCGATTTTTCCTTTCTCTATACCTTCCTCAAGTTTGTATTCAAGAATGGCTTCTTCTTTCCGCAGATCCATTATTCTTTCTTCATATGCTACTAAATCTTTTTCATTCCAGCTAAACCT
>NZ_JAPQLM010000009.1:0-9875 GCF_028981765.1 Wolbachia endosymbiont of Drosophila seguyi | reverse complement strand
CTAACGAGTAGCGGAATGACGAATTTGTTGTTTTTCAAATTGTAGGTAAACCTAAGCCACTTTAGCTATACTTGTAGAGAAAAAAGAATAGATGATGATCCTAAATATTTAATAAATTTGACTACTGAGGAATTTCAAAAATCTCAATTTTTTATTAATTGTGATATGGTACATTCTATCTTCATATAGCTTTCCTCTTCATACCTCAACTAATGAAATCAGAAGCATCAACTCCCTTTTGCAAGCAAGCAGCAATAATAGTGTTCATCATTAGAAATGCAATGGTCATTGGGCCAACGCCCCCGGGTACTGGGGTCATAGCTTTGGCTTTCCCTTTTATTCCTTCAAAGTCAACATCACCTACAAGCTTTCCTACGTTAACGCTATTTATGCCAACATCGATCACTATTGCACCTTTCTTTATCCAGTCTGCTTGAACAAAATTTGGCTTTCCGACTGCTGCAACTACTATATCCGCTTTAGAGCAATATTCAGCTAAATCCTTGCTTTGTGAATGCAAGATGGTGACAGTGCAGTTTTCTTGCAATAGCAGGTAAAACATTGGCTTGCCCACGATATTTGACCTACCAATTACCACTGCGTTTTTACCGGAAAGGTTCTCTTCAATTGACTTAATTAAATGCAAAGAACCTTTAGGAGTGCAAGGTATAAGGCAGTTTTTTTCACCTTTAACTAATTTGCCAACGTTTTCATCATGAAAGCCATCTACATCTTTTTCAACACTTACTGTGTTAATTACTCTGCTTGCACTAATATGATTTGGTAAAGGCAATTGCACTAAAATGCCATGCACAGATGGATCTTCATTTAATTCATTGATTTTTTCAATTAATTCATCTTCTAAAATATTATTAGGCAAAACAATGGTCTCAGAACTTATGCCTATTGATTCTGCTTTTTTCTGTTTATTGCGAACATAAACCTGACTTGCTGGATTGCTACCTATGAGAATTACTTTCAGGCAAGGAAAAATGTTATACTCTCTCTTTAAAATATCAATTTTTTGTGATAGCCTCTCACATAGGTCGTTTGCTATTTTTTTACCATCAATAATAATTGTCACTTCCTTGCCACTCCTTAAAGTCGGGTAATTTGATATCAAATAAATCCAATACTTTGCCAACAGAATGATTAATAATATCATCCAACGATTTCGGTTTAATATAAAAAGCAGGCACTGGTGGAGCAATAATTGCTCCCATCTCCGTTAATTTTAACATATTTTGTAAATGCCCAAGATGCAGTGGTGACTCTCGCACCATAAGAACTAACTTTCTTCTTTCTTTTAGCGTTACATCTGCAGCCCTTGTCAATAGATTGGAAGTAACACCTGATGCGATTTCAGACATTGTCTTCATAGAGCATGGTGCTACAATCATCCCTGAGGTTTTAAATGAGCCGCTTGCTATTTTTTCTCCAATCTTTTCTTCAGAATAGTAAAAATCTGCAAGTGATGTAATATCTTCAAGTTTTTCTTTAATCTCGTGAGCTAAAGTTACTTTCCCAGCACGACTTATCACTAAATGAGTTTCATAATCGACGTCTTTCAACGCTTCTAAAATACGCACACCGTAAATAGAACCAGATGCTCCACTTATTCCAATTACAATTCTGCTATTCACTTAACTCTTCTTCGTAGCTCATTCCCAATGCACGTTTATAGGTATCAAGCAATATTTCTTGTTCCTCTCTGTCATCATCATCCATCTTCCTCAGCCTAATAATTTGTTTCATCACTTTTATATCCCAACCTTCATCTGCGGCTTTTGCATATACATCACGAATGTGATCTTGCACATCCCTCTTTTCTTGTTCAAGTTTTTCGATTCTCTCTATGTAACCCTTCAACTCTTCAGCCGTTATTTTTACTGTATCTTCCATGAAACTCCACTAATTAATTGCTGCCACTAATATTACCAATTTTTACTTGCACTTCAACAACAGTAATAATATTTTTATCTTTTTTTAAAATCTTAAAGCGAAAACCATACATGGAAAACTCCTCGCCTTCGTCAGGAATGCGCTCTATTTCATTCACAATCATACCTGCTAGAGTTGTAGCTTCTTCATCAGGGAGATTCCAGTATAACTGCCTGTTAATGTCCCTAATAGTAGATTTTCCTTCTATGTGATACATATTATCAGATATTTTCTTTATAAAATTCTCCGTAATCAAATCATGTTCATCCGAAATTTCTCCAACTATTTCTTCCAGTATATCCTCAAGAGTTACAATTCCCTGCAGTGCTCCATACTCATCAATAACAAATGCAAGGTGTTTCCTGTTCTTACGGAAGTTGTGAAGTTGCACGCTGAGCGGTGTACTTTCTGGTATGAACCAAGGCCTTGACATAACTTGGGTAATGTCAACTTCTTCCGCTTTATTATTCTTTTCACGCAAAGCATTTATTAGAGCTTTCACGTGAATTACACCTACAATGTTATCTGGTTCCTTCTGCCATAAAGGTACTCTACTGTGACTGCTGGTTAAAATCTCTCTTATTAACTCTTCTTTATTCCGATCTATATCAAGAGAAAATAGGTTTCTTCTATGGGTCATAATTTGTGATATCTCTGTCTCAGCCAAATCAAGTATGCTGCTTAGCATATCTAAATCCTGTTGCAACATAGTTCCTTCACTGCGGTGAAGAGTAATCATATTACGCATTGCATCCGCTGCAGATATCACTTCCTTATCTTTATGCAGCCCACATAATTTTAGGATGAGGTTAACAATAAATTGAATACCTAGTGTCAATGGAGAAAAAATCTTTACAAAAAACAATACAAAATAAGCAGAAAATGATGCAAATTTTTCAGGATTTTGAATAGCATAAGTTTTTGGTAGAACTTCGCAGAACAATAAAATACAAAATGTCATTATAATTGTTGATAGGAGAATGCCCTCATTTCCAAAAAGATTGATAAATATTGCTGTAAATAAAGCAGAGCAAGTAATATTAATAATTGTATTGCCGAGCAATACCGTTCCTATTGTCAATTCTTTCCTATTTAATAAGCGATCTATTACCCTGGCTTTTTTGTTACCGTCTAGCTTTAGCTTATTAACTCGAGAACGGCTAATTGAGGTTAAGCCTATTTCTGCTCCTGAGAACAAAAACGATAAAACTAACAAAACAAAAATTGCTGATGATACTAAGACCAATAACCAATCCATTAAAGTACGATGTTATTGTGATAAAAAATAAAATTAATTTTACATGTTATGAGAGGCATTTGCAAGCCTGAATTTATATTGCCGAATTTTATATACCTTTAATCTTAAAAAACAAATCATAAAGCATATTACACGCTGCGTTCACATGCCCATCCTCAATGATAAGTGGTGGGGTTACCCTTACTACTTTGTTGTTTAAAACCCTAGTTATTATTAAACCTTTATCAAGAGATCGACTAATAATTTTATCAGCTACAAGAGTTGCTAGTTCTATTCCCATTAGTAACCCTTCTCCACGAACTTCTAAAATCATCTCAGGAAATTCTTTAGCTAAAAGCAACAGCTTTTCTTTTAAATATTTACTAATTCTTTTAACATGATCAAAAAAGCCTTCTTTTAGCATTATATCGAGCACTGCATTACCAACAGTCATGGCAAGTGGATTGCCACCATAGGTTGATCCATGAGTTCCTGGAGTAATTGCTTCTGCTATATAATCTTTCACTAAACATGCAGCTACAGGAAAACCGTTACCCATAGCCTTCGCACAGGTTAGCATATCAGGTTCAATGCCGACATTTTGATAATGAAATAAAGAACCGATGCGTCCATATCCGCACTGCACTTCATCAAAGCACAAAATTATTCCTTGAGCTTTTGTTATTTCCCTTACTTTTTGAAGATATTCTACGTCTAGTGGATATACTCCACCTTCGCTTTGTATGGGCTCTAAAAATACAGCAGCTATTTCATTGTTGATTTTTTCTTCTAATGCTTTAATGTCATTTCTTGGCACTTTATCAAAACCAGAAAGGAGCGGAGCAAAACCTTCGCGTGATTTTTCATTGCCTCCAGCAGAAATTGCAGCAATACTGCGGCCATGAAAGCCTCCTTCAATTGTAATAATACGATTACGTTTTGCTTGCCCTTTTGAATAAAAGTAACGACGAATAAACTTAATTGCAGCTTCTGTTGCTTCAAGCCCACTTGAGCAGAAAAAAACTTTATCTGCAAAAGTAAGGGTTGTTAAACGCTCGGCAAGCCTTTCTTGCTCGGGAATAGTGAAAATGTTAGAGCAGTGCCATAATGAGCTCGATTGCTCTTTCAGCTTATCTGTAATGTATGGATGACAATGCCCTAAAGAAGTTGTAGAAATACCTGCAGCAAAATCTAAATATTTTTTACCATCTTTATCAAAAAGATATGCCCCTTCTCCCCTGACTATAGGAGTGTCAAGTCTATTATACGCATTAACAACATGATCCATTTTATAAGTATTGTGGTATTATCTATACTATACCTGAAATGAATCCATTAACACAAAGCTTTTCCTTTAACCTCTTATGCTACTTCAACTAAAAATTTGGCTAATGCAAACCTTTTTTGTCATTCTATAGCTAAAGTGACTTGGTTTTATCAACACTTATTAGCCATTGTAAAAGTTTTTGTTTCTATTGAATGATAGTTGTAGCCTATGCAAGAAGTTTATTGACTTTGAGCGCACTTTAGCCTATACAATTTTAATATCTTAAACTACTGGACATGCCCGATCTAAAGACAATGATGTTAAATTTTGGACCTCAGCACCCAGCTGCACATGGAGTGTTGCGTCTTGTTTTAGAGATGGATGGTGAAGTGATCGAGAGGGCAGATCCCCATATTGGGCTTTTGCACCGCGGTACTGAAAAATTAATAGAACATAAAACGTATCTTCAAGCTTTGCCTTATTTTGATCGCCTTGATTACGTATCACCAATGTCACAAGAGCATGCATATTCACTTTGTGTGGAGAAATTGTTGCAATGTGAAGTGCCAATTAGGGCAAAGTATTTACGTGTCTTGTTTTGTGAACTGACGAGAATACTAAATCATTTACTGAACGTTTCTTCTCAAGCACTTGATGTTGGAGCAATGACCCCTCTTTTATGGCTCTTTGAAGAAAGAGAAAAAATACTGGAATTTTACGAAAGAGCTTCAGGTGCAAGGTTTCACGCAGCTTACATCAGGCCAGGTGGAATTGCAGCAGATGTTCCAGAAGATTTGATTGAGGATATTGCAAAGTTTATAGAGCAATTTCCAAAATATATAGACGATGTTGATGAACTTTTAACAGAAAATAGGATATGGAAGCAACGCACTGTAGGAATTAGTGAAATATCAATTAAACAGGCACTTGATTGGGGCTTTAGTGGCCCAATGTTGCGCGCTGCTGGGCTTGCTTGGGATTTGCGAAAAAGCCAGCCATATGAGATATATGATCAACTAGATTTTGATATACCGATCGGCCAAAATGGCGACTGTTATGACCGTTATCTAGTTAGAATGGCAGAGATTAGGCAATCTATCAGTTTGGTGAAGCAGTGCATAGAGAAAATGCCTGAAGGGCAAATAAAAACTGAAGATAGAAAAATTTCTCCACCGTCAAGAGCAGAGATGAAAAAATCTATGGAAGCTCTGATTCACCATTTTAAGCTCTATTCAGAAGGATATCACGTACCAGAAGGTGAGGCTTACGCAGTTGTTGAGGCACCAAAAGGTGAGTTTGGAGTGTATATAGTTTCAGATGGTACCAATAGACCTTATAGGTGCCGAATAAGAGCACCTGGCTTTGCGCATTTACAAGCCTTAGACTTTATGGCAAAAGGACACATGCTTGCTGACGTTGCAGCAATTATTGGCTCACTCGATATAGTTTTTGGTGAGATTGATAGGTAATCATTGGTACCCGTTCAGGCAATGGCGTCATGCAAGTAGCTGACACATAACTGTACGAACATTTGTTTGCAAAGGCAGTATGTTAAGTGTTATAGCCGATTTTACCTCAAACACAAAGGCAGTGCCTTGACTACTTGGATCCAGAAAAATTGATTGTGTACTATACAACATTTTTGATCAAAAGCGTAACCGTTCACTGTTAGACTGCATTCTGTGATTTTTAGCAAAACATGATCTTTCATTTGAGCTTCCTTCAATTTAAAATAAATACAGAAAATTGCTGCCTATAGCTAAACTGACTTAGATTTACCAACAATCGTCATCCCGCTACTTGTTAGCGGCTAAGAGATACCGCGGCGGCATAGCTATCTTCAAAAATATGGTTGAATAATTGTGTGTATAATTATTAATATTTTTAAACACTTTGGCTATGGCTTTATCTAAGTTTCTCGACCCTAAGCTGGATTTAACCTTCAAAAAAATATGTAGGGTCAAGAACTGGCGCGCCTACTTTAGGGTTTGGTGGCTGATCCATTGTTTTCACAATAGGCCTCAATCCAAATTCCCATGTTAACGTTTCCAGCTCCCGCCTCGTCAAACGCAGCATCCGCACTACGCTTTCCTAGCAGATTCTTTACCAAAGTTTATAACATATTGTGCTGGTGATGCTTTCGGTTTGTAATACCTTATTCTATAGTCTGAATATAGACCCAGCGTTTTGTATATCCATTCGCTACTCCACTTCTTCCAACCAAACCCTCTCTTCACTTTCAGCTAATAAGTGATTTTCTATTTCACCTTCCAAACTTGCCTCCAGCAGCTTTTTTATAAATGGTGTAAATGCTCCATCCCTTCCTGTTAATGGTCTGCCTTCCCTTATTGATGACAGTATATTTGCTTCCAGTTCTTTGTAATCTACCAAACCGGTAGTTCTGTTTACTACTTTCTGACTCATTGTCAAACCTCCATTTTTTTTATATCAATTTATTACTTTTTTTTTGGTTTGACACACTTTTTTGAATCATACGCGTCAAGTTAAGGAAATAAAGGTATGAAAGAGATAGAATAATAAGGTATAAGTTCTCCCAGAAATACTTTTAGTGAGAGAACCAATGAATAAAATAACTAGCTTATCAAAAAAGCTCAAAGAATTTTTTAATGAAAAAGCAGACAAAATCTCAATTACAACAAGGTTTATAAAAAGAAAGAGAAAGCTAAAAGGTTCATCGTTCGTAAAAGCCATGGTCTTGGGTAATATAGGGGTTGATAATTGTAGCGTAGAAACAATGTGTCAATTACTAAACGAGGACTCGATAGATATAACAAAACAAGGTTTGGATTTTAGATTTACTGAAGAAGCAGTGGAATTTATGAAAAGGATGTATAATGAATCTGTGCTTCTCTTCAAAAATATCTTGCAAGTTGATTGCAAAATCTTACAGCAATTTAATAGTGTTAAATTATTGGACAGTAGCTATATTACTCTACCTAACAGTATGGAAGAGATGTATAAAGGTTATGGTACTAGCTACAGTGGCTATGAAAGCAGTACTAAGTCTGGAATAAAGTTACAATTAGTTTTCGACTACATGAATCAGATAATAGACCAACTTAATTTAACGGAGGGAGTAAGATCAGACCAGGGATATAGGAAACATTTAAGTAATATATTAAGCAATGATTTGCTAATATCTGATCTCGGTTATTTTGTGCCAAGTTCTTTTAAACAAATCAATGAAATAGGAGCTTATTTCATAAGTCGTTATAAATCCGATACTAACATATATGATGTAGAAACAAATCAAAAAATGGAGTTATTAGAATGTTTAGAGGATAAGTTATTTTTAGAAAACGAGGTATTGTTAGGAAAAGAAGCAAAAATTAGAGTAAGAATTATATGTCAGAAACTAACTGAAGAACAGTCTATGGCCAGAAGAAGGAAAGCTAATAGATTAGCAAGATCGCAGGGATATACATCCTCTAAAAGAAATCAAAAATTGTTGAACTGGTCAATATTTATAACTAATGTTCCAGAAAATAAAATTAGTGCTGAGCAAGTATTAACGATTTACAGAGTAAGGTGGCAAATTGAGTTATTATTTAAATTGTATAAAAGCCATATCAGACTTGATAAGCTAAAAGGAAAGCCATGCAGAGTATTATGTGAACTATATGCTAAATTGTGCGCAATTCTTATATTTCACGGCATAGTTGGTTGCACAGAAGTGAAAAAGAATACAGAACTTAGCTTAACAAAGGCATTTATTGAGCTAAAAAGGCGGGTTATAGAGTTATTTTTAGCACTAAAGAATAAAGTTAATAGTTTGAAAGTTTTTCTTAAAAAGCTTACCATAACTTGGTCTCGATTTTCATTAAAAGACAAGTACAGAAAAACTAGAGTATCTACCTTAACTTCCCTGAATTTACTTACAATCTCTTAACTTGACGCGTATGCTTTTTTGAACATTCCCTGTTAAGATGCCTAATCTACTTTCAGCTCCTCAGTATGTAAACTGCGTGGTAAAGACTCTAATTCCTTTGCAGCACTTAAACTTTTATTTTTTGCATGTATACCAAGCTTATTGAATTCTCGAGCAGCAGGAAACACCCTTGCTTCAAGAGAGCCAGCAGTTTTATTATAATGATCAACAGCACTTTTTAAGCTCCTGCGCAAATTATCAAAGTTTTCACCCATTGTGCAAATGCGCTCATATAAAATATGACCTAGTTCACTGATTTTCTTTGCGTTTTCAGCTATCATCTCTTGCTTCCATCCATACGCTATTGCTCTCAGCAACGCAATTAGAGTGATCGGTGTTGCAATGATCACTTTTTTTTCCACTCCAATCTCTATCAAAGCAGGCTCATATTCCAGTGCTGCGCTAAAAACCCCCTCCCCTGTTAAGAAAAGCACCACAAGTTCTGGCGTATTTTCAAATTGATTCCAATACTCTTTTTTACCCAAATCATTTATGTGTTTTTTTATTGCCAGGGAATGATTCTTTAATTTCTCCTTTTGTATTTGCAAATCATTTTGTGATATAGCATCCATGTAAGAATCAAGCGGCACTTTAGCATCTATTATTATTTGCTTTCCAGATGGCATTTTGATTATTAAATCAGGACGCAATAAATTATCCTCGTTTTTATCAACCACTGACGGCTGAGTAAAAAAATCGCAATATTCAATCATTCCCGCCATTTCTACCACCCTTTTGAGTTGCATTTCACCCCACTTTCCTCTGATGTGAGGCTTTCTCAAGGCATTAGCAAGGCTGGAAGTTTGGTTCATCAGCGCTCCAATTTGCTCCTTTAAACCTTCATAGGCCCCTACCCTCTCTTTTTCCAGCTCGCGTATTTCATTATCAAATTTTTCTAATTTTTCTTTTATTGGAGTTACAACTTCGTTGATCGTTGCTTGTCTTTTTTTGAAATCGCTTTCCGTTTCTTTTAATTTACTATCGATTACTTCCTTTGCTAAGTTCAGAAAATTATTGTTATTTGTCTGCAAAGCATCAAGAGAGAGCGCTTTAAAAGTGTTTGTTAATCTCTCCTCTGCTTTTGTTAGTAATTCTATTTCCTTTTTCTTTTCCTCACGTTCTTTTTGCAGAGTTACTTCAAGTTCTGCTTTTTTGACCCTTAAATCAACTATTTCTTCATTCTTCGTAAGCAAAGTTTGCTTTGTTTCTTGAAGTTCTTGCTCTAATTTACATAAATTACCCTCAAGGTTTGCTTTCTTTTCGCTCAGTTTTTTTACGATAATGTAGAAAAATAGTAATAGGGAGACAACCAGAGCTATAGAATTGAAAAGCATCAGAATAAAAAAGCTGTATTTACAATTCTATATGATTTTTGTGTGTATAAGAAAGAAAAAAGGAGCACCTAAAGAGGTGACCTTACCCAGAAAAAGTAGAGAGAAAGTTAAGACGTTTTTATCATGAGAATAAATTGTGCAGGAATG
>NZ_JAPQLM010000008.1:0-2179 GCF_028981765.1 Wolbachia endosymbiont of Drosophila seguyi | reverse complement strand
TGAAAAAATTAAAAACTTTTTTCTTTGGAGGAGTTTGGCCTACCTATTAATGATAATCTTTTCAAGCCATCTGTAAAAATGAAAAGTTTCTGAAAACGGCAATTACTTTTTGGTTCATGAATAGAATTATTAAAGATGCTTTTTATTCAAATTTTAAAGGGCATTACAGGTGCTAAAGGGTACAGTTTAAAGTGGAATCACTTTAAAACGTAATTACAGGCTTTTTGCCTACCAATGAGACATAAAGTACGAAATATAAATCTTTGTCTCTATTTTGAACTATTAGCGGTAGTTAGCTGGTTCTTTACATTAAATAACTCAGCTATATTATAGTGCATTTTTTATATTAACTAAATCTCTTAATTGATCGTTGTTAAATTCTGTAATCCAACTCTCGCCACTACTTATAGTTAGGTTTGCTAATTCCTTCTTGCTTTGAATCATCTCATCAATACGCTCTTCAAATGTACCTGTTGAAAGTAGCCTGTACACCATGACATTACGTTCTTGCCCGATACGATAGGCCCGATCTGTTGCTTGTGCTTCCACTGCTGGATTCCACCATAAATCGTAATGTATTACATGGTTTGCCGCTGTTAAATTAAGCCCTGTTCCACCAGCTTTTAAAGACACTATAAGAATGTTGGACTGGAATAAGTTTTGAAAGTCATTAATCATTGTATCACGTGCTTTTCTAGAAAGTCCTCCATGTAAAAATGGCACTTCTGATTCAAACCTTTCTTCAAGTAGCCTAGCTATAATCTCACCCATTTCAGTGTATTGAGTAAATATCAATGATTTTTCTGCAACTTCACCAATACTAATCAATATTTCCTCAAGCATCTGCATTTTACCGGATTGTTCAATACTCGCACGCTTTTTCTTGCCAAACTGTGATGGATGGTTACAAATTTGCTTTAAAGCATTGATAAGTTTAAAGATTAGTCCCTTACGTTCAATCCCTTCACTTTTTTCTATCTTCTCCATAGTTGTATCAACAACCTTTTGATAAAGCGCTGTTTGCTCTGAAGTGAGGGAACAATAACGATTGTTCTCAATTTTATCTGGTAAATCCTGAATAATGCTTTTATCACTCTTAAGCCTACGTAACATAAAAGGGCTAGTGATTTTCATAAACCTTTCTAGACAAGTTTTATCTCTTGCTTTTTCAATCGGTGTTGCAAAGCTGCTTTTAAACTGCTTAGGAGTACCAAGATAAGATTTGTTGATAAAGTCAAAAATGCTCCAATACTCAAGCAACCTATTCTCAACAGGCGTACCACTCATAGCTATCTTATGTTTTGCTGCAATAGTTTTAATTGCCTTGGTTTGTTCGGTATTAGGATTTTTTATATTTTGTGCTTCATCAATCACGAGCAAAAACCAGCGAATTTTATTAAGTTCTTTTTTATCACGACGTGCAAGACCATAGGATGTTAGAGCTACATCATAATCACTTGCCAATTCTCGATTTTGTCCGTGATAGACGAAAAGCTTTAATTCTGGTGCAAAACGTTCCATCTCTCGTTGCCAATTACTTAATATGCTTGTGGGAGCTACTACCAAGACTCTGTCCCGATCCAAAAACCCTGTATTTTTGCACACAGAATAGCTGCTATAACCTGTAATGTTTTACCAAGACCCATATCATCAGCAATTATGCTACCAAACCCGTTTTCTATGTTCTGTACAAGCCAACTAAATCCACGTTCTTGATATGGGCGTAGTTGTGCTATTAGATTATTTGGTGTAGTAACAGGTGTGTAAGTATTAAGTTTATTAAATAAGCTTGTAAGCTGCTGGTCAAATGCTACTTTAGTTTCATTTACTTCTCCTGTTAGAGCAGCTTACATAAGCTCTGCTTGACTTAAATAATCAGGCAATTTATCAAGTTTTTTTAATAAAGCTTCTACCTCTTTGTCATCCAAAAGGACGTACTGATCGACTATTCGCACAAGCCCTCGGGAATCTTTTAGCAATTTTTTAAATTCTGTAACGCTTAGTTTTTTATCTCCTATTGCTACTTTCCAATCAAATTTCAATAAATTTTCCAGCGTTAAAAAGCTTTCGCGATCTTCTTTTATTTTATCTTTAGTAGACAAATTAAGACTTAGAGGTTGTCCGGAAACTAGTAAATTCAAGCATATTCCCTCTTTAACATAACCCTACTCATAGCTAG
>NZ_JAPQLM010000007.1:0-726 GCF_028981765.1 Wolbachia endosymbiont of Drosophila seguyi | reverse complement strand
TGATATTCCCTATCTTTTTTATCTTTAATCCATCATAGCTAGCGATGCAACAAAGCCCACTGGGATCCAGTTTTCTTTACAAATTCACCAAAAGTGCTTCATTCTATAACGCAAAACCCATACTTACCAAACCCAATGCATTACTTGCAATTAAGTTTCCTGGATCCAAGTAGTCTGGGCACTGCCGTCATAAAGGAACTAGTGTCAGCTACTTTCATGACACCTTCTGGTAGGCCCAAATCGCAATGTTCGTACAGTTATGGAATGAACCGCGGTATGACGTAGGAAGATCTGAGCAAACTTTCAATCAGAAACAGCCAAAGATCTCTCTAAGATGTCAGTTTCTTTTGTATCTTCAACTTTACCGTCCTGGTCGAATGAAATTTGCAGAGACTTACTACTATACTTCCTTTTTCCCAAAAAATTGGCTTGTTTAATTTTATATGAGACATAGTACCAAACATTGTCATCGAACTTTGATACTAATGTTGGTGATCCTAAAGTGTGAACCACTTTTTCTTTATCGTCACCTACTTTTATCTTGCTCCACAATTCAACACTAATGCCAGGAGCTCCGTGATTGCGAATAGTGTGAGTGCAGCTCACTGTAAATAATAAAATAAAAGATATTAATACTCGCATTTCTGTTGATAAATTACTTGAAGCTATAATACACTAATAAATTATCTGCCGTCAAATTTCAAAAAAGTTAAATTGACTGATTCT
>NZ_JAPQLM010000006.1:0-3760 GCF_028981765.1 Wolbachia endosymbiont of Drosophila seguyi | reverse complement strand
GTTATTTCTTCAGTTTTATTACCTATAACTGCATGATGTAGTAATGTATTTCCCTCTTCATCTTTAAAGTTTATATGAGTACGAAATTCTTCATCTAGATTTCTTATTGGGTTGTTTTTTGCATATATCCTAGATTGTATTGCTCCATCTAAGTATTGTATTACTTGTTCTAGTGATTGCTCGCCAGGATTTTGTATAAAATGAAGCAGAATTTCGTGTACTATCGCTTCCTTTGTAGTTTGTGGGCATTGTAAAGCGTAATTAAATGTCTGTGTAGTAATAACTTCTTCTTTTCTTTTTTTAAGAACAACCCTTAAATCTTCAATCGCCTTTTCACCATCTTTTATTCCAAGAATTATTGAATCCAAATTATTTATCATGCTATCCTCCTTGGTTTGATTGCATTACTCATTAATAAATAATATAATAAATCCTGCTAAAAGTCAAGCAATTAATTAATAAGTTAATATAATCCTCCAAAAGGAGCTCCTTACTTTTTGTTCAGCATGTCCATTGGATCAGACTCTTTAAGCTTGCTGTTTGCTGAATTTATTCATCACAATAGCTACAATGTGCTATCGAAGTTCTCTGTAATCTTAGTTGGTTCTTCTAGAATATTCAAAATATCAGTTGCACAATAAACCCGATCTCTCTTTCCTTGAGAAGTTTGTGAAACGATGCCTAAATCTTCAAGCTTTACGATTGCTCTTTAGGCTGTTGTAAATACGACACCTAAGTTTTCAACCACTTTCCTTATAGTAAAGTAAGGGTTTAAAGACTATTCACTAAATCATTGTCCCATTCAAATTTTGGTGGCAAGGGGCTTGGTATAAATGCCTGATAACCAGCGAATACTTTGCCTGATGGTGATCCTTTAATATACATTCATTCAACCTAGCACACTATTTTTATAGTATATATTATTTTCAAATAAAGTCAAAAATGAAAATAAGGCTTTATCTTATTTGCGTGCATGAAAATAAGAAACTCTCTTATTATTGATTTTGCTCAAAAACGAAAATAGAAGAAGCTGCTGAACTTTATATATCCTGTTTTTCTGGAGAACTGCTATAAAACTTCTGAGTGAAGTCACTTAATTTTTACACATCTATTGTAGAGTAAGAAGAACCGAATTTGAAACAAAAATGCTAACTGATGCTTGGACTTTACTGACACTTACACTACTTGAAACTATACTTAGTGTAGACAATTTAATCTTTATTTCTCTAGCAATAGATAAGGTACCAAATGCGCTGAGAGAAAGAGTGCGCCTTATGGGCCTTGGATTAGCACTATTAATGCGTTTTGTAATACTATTTTTTACATCATCTATATTATCAATGCAAAAACCTATATTTCACACTGCATCAGCAAGGGATTTACTTATGATCGCAGGGGGATTATTCCTTATTGTTAAGAGCTCTATGGAGTTACGGGATGACATCTTTGTATGTAAGAAAAATAAAAAGAAAGCAAACGTTAAATCAAAATTTTTTTTAGTTGTGCTACAAATTATATTAATAGATTTAGTTTTTTCGGTTGATTCGATATTAACTGCTATAGCACTAACTTATAACATGGTAATAATTGCTACAGCATTTACATTTTCCATGCTAGCAATGCTGTTTTTATCAAGTTATACCGCCCAGTTAATCAAATCTAACCCAGGGTTAAAAATAATCGCCATTTTATTTGTTTTACTTGTCGGTGTGTACCTCATACTTCATGGATTTCATATAGAATTACCAAAAGGATATTTGTATTCTTCATTTATGTTTGCACTGCTTGTGGAAATTATAAGCAAAATAAAGAAAATTAACCGTCATACCGCGATTCATTCGCGGTATCTCTAGATCCAGCTAACAAGCAGCGGGATCTTTTTGATTTACTCCCACTCAATAGTTGCGGGTGGTTTAGAAGTGATATCATAAACAACTCTATTTACTCCGGGAACATTATTAACAATTATACTGCCGACATTGCGTAAAAAATCCCAAAATACTAGCAAGTGTTGATCCTTATCTTCAAATGGAAATGCATCGGCTGTCATACCATCAGATGATGTTACAGCCCTTAAAGCACAAACATATCCATACGTACGACCATCTCCCATAACGCCTACAGTTTTTATTGGTAATAATACAGCAAAAGCTTGCCATATCTTATCATATAGATCGTAATTTTTCATCGTATTAATATATATTTCATCTACTTCTTGCAATATTTGCACCTTTTCTTTATCGACTTCACTTATAATCCTCACTGCAAGTCCGGGTCCAGGAAATGGATGTTGAAATATTATCTCGTCTGAAAGCCCAATTTCTTTTCCAAGTAGCCTTACCTCATCTTTAAAGAGGTAACGTAAAGGCTCCACTAACTTCAGATTCATCTTTTCTGGCAACCCACCAACATTATGGTGAGACTTAATTGTACTAGTGTTGTCTGAGGCATGCCCTGACTCAACTACATCAGAGTAGATGGTACCTTGCATCAAAAAATCCACATCACCTATTTTTTTTGCTTCTTCTTCAAACACTTCAATAAAAGTGTTACCGATAATTTTTCGCTTTTCTTCTGGATCAGTTATTCCCTTCAACCTACTCAAAAATAAATTTGATTTATCAACGTAATTTATCGGAATCTCTTTCAACATAGCGATGGTTTGGTTCTTGCGTAACAACCCAGTATCGATAAAAATACAGTTCAATTGTTTTCCTATAGCTTTATGTGTGAGAGCCGCTGCAACGCTTGAATCAACCCCACCACTTACTGCAGCGATTACTTTTTTCTCTCCTACTACATTTTTGATTTTTTCCTTTTGCTCCTCAATAAACGACTTCATTGTCCAGTCTCTTTTGCAATTTGCAATATCCAAGAAGTTAGAGAGCAATTTACTGCCATTTGTTGTGGGCTTAACCTCAGGATGGAACTGAGTACAGTAAATCTTCCGCTGTTCGTTGACAATCATTGCAATTGTTTGATTTATCACACCTGATGCGATAACAGTAAATCCCTGTGGTATAGTATCAACACTGTCCGCATGGTTCATTAATACATCCACTTCAGAATTAACATCCCAGGTATCCTTTACAATGGGGGATTCTTTTCGTATCTTGATTTTAGTTCTACCAAACTCCTGTTTGAAACTCTCTTTTACTTTTGCTCCAAAATAATGACAAATGAGTTGCTGTCCATAGCATATTCCAAGTATAGGAACGCTTGTTGCCTCATTAAGTTTTATAATTTCATGTACTACTCTACTTGTTTCAGAACAATCATCATTTACAGATTGTGGTCCTCCAGAGAGAATAAACCCATTGAATTTTGATATTGTTTCAAAACTGATGTTGCTTGGAAATATCTCACAATAAACACCCATTCCTCTTACTTGTCTTGCGATAAGCTGTGTAAACTGTGAACCAAAATCAATAATGGCAATTGCTGACAATTTGCTCCTCCATATTATTTAAAATGATATCTGATAATAAAGAAAATAATGGAGTAAGTAAACCAAGACCTGTTTAAAAGCTTTAACGCGTGGTACAAGTTAGCTATATAGCTAATTTTCCTACACCATACCGCTGCGGCGCTAACTAGTAGCGGAATGACAGCAATCTACGTCATACCGCCGCAGTATCTCAGCCGCTAACAAGTAGCGGGATTATCTTCATGCTGCCACGAACCGTCATACCACCGCGAACCGTCATACCGCGATTCATTCGCGGTATCTCAGCCGCTAACAAGAGATCCCGCTAACAAG
>NZ_JAPQLM010000005.1:0-4132 GCF_028981765.1 Wolbachia endosymbiont of Drosophila seguyi | reverse complement strand
ATTATGAACATTTTAATACAATTTATATTGACAGTTACAATTCTGAATGTTTTATTGCAGCGTTAGCTGATTAGCATTTTTAAGATGAGGTCAACTCTCATAGAGAGAGGATTTTTTTACTTTCTCATTCTTCTCATTTTCTTCTCTAACAATTTTTTTTCCGTTTAGTATATCCTTTATTTCATCTCCTGTTAAAGTTTCAAACTCCAGTAGATTTTCAGCAATAAGCTCTAAGCCTTTCTTCTGCTTGGTCAAAATGTCTTTTGCTTTTTCATAGCAAGAAGATATGATTTTTTTCACTTCTTCATCTATGAGCTTTAGCGTATCTTCAGATGTCATATGAGGATGTTGTGGATCTTGCTGCTCACGATTGTGATACACTAGCCCTATCTCATCATTCATTCCACATTTTTTTACCATAGCACGTGCTATGTTAGATGCTTGTCGTATATCAGAAGACGCGCCACTTGTAACTTTATCGTAGCCAAAAATTAACTCTTCTGCTGCCCTGCCACCCATGGCAACAGTTATATCTGCTATCAGCTTTTCTCTTGTGTGGGACACTCTATCTGTTTCCGGTAGTCTCATAACTAAACCTAAGGCCATACCTCTTGGAATGATTGTTGCCTTGTGTATAGGATCAGAAGCAGGCATATTAACCGCAATTATCGCATGACCAGCTTCATGGTATGCAGTCAGTCTCTTTTCCTCTTCTGTCATAATTAGGGATCGTCTTTCTACGCCCATCATTACTTTATCACGTGCATATTCAAAATCATCCATGGTAACAATTTTCTTGTTTCTTCTTGCAGCGATAAGTGCAGATTCATTCACCAAATTTGCTAGATCAGCCCCTGAAAAACCTGGTGTTCCTCTTGCAACTGTTTTCACGTTTACATCTGGTGCTATTGATATTTTCTTTATATGAGTATTTAATATCTTTTCACGCCCATTTATATCGGGTAAAGAAATAGTAATCTGTCGGTCAAAACGACCAGGTCTAAGCAGTGCTGGATCTAAGACATCCGGACGGTTAGTCGCAGCAATTATTATTACACCTCCATTAGACTCAAAGCCATCCATCTCAACTAATAACTGATTTAATGTTTGTTCTCTTTCATCATTGCCGCCACCAAGACCAATGCCACGATGTCTACCCACCGCATCTATCTCATCTATAAAAATTATACAAGGAGCATTTTTCTTGCCTTGATCAAACATATCACGAACACGGCTCGCACCAACACCAACAAACATTTCAACAAAATCAGATCCAGAAATGCTAAAGAATGGCACATTAGCTTCTCCTGCAATTGCACGAGCAAGTAAAGTTTTACCAGTTCCAGGAGAGCCAATTAAAAGGCACCCTTTTGGTATTTTTCCACCTAATATTTGAAATTTTTGCCTTTGTTTAAGGAAATCAACGATCTCTACTAGCTCTTCTTTTGCTTCATCAATTCCAGCAACATCATCAAATGTTACTTTTTTTCCACTAGTCATGAGTCTAGCCCTTGACTTGCCAAAGCTTATAGTGCTGTTGCCTCCCGCTTGTGTTTGTTTAAGAAAGAATAGCAAAAAGCCAATAAAGATAAATGTTGGGACCCATGAGATAAGTAATCCACCAATTACGTTCATGGCAGAATCTCCAGTTGAAAAGGAGAATCTCACTTTTCTATCATGTAAATTTTTTATTAGGTCGCTACATATGACACCGCTTGAATTGAAACTTGAACCGTCCCTGAACTTGCCTTCAATGCTCTGGTTTTTTATGACAATATTTTCTACATCATTGTCTTCTAGTCTAGTTAAAAATTCCGAAAAAGGTATAATTGTTTTACTTTTACCTACATTTCCGCTGAATTGAATATAAGCAACTGAAATAAGAACAATAATTACTAACCAGATCAATAAGCCTTCTAAAAATTTTTTCATTTCTATTTCTAACTAAATACTAATCAAGCTTACCAAATTTTGTTTTATCGTGCTATTAATAATGCATTGAACCTTATCGTCATTGGTATTTTTTCCGTTATAATTTACATCAGGATAAGCAAGCACCTTGCTATCTTTTTGTACTGTAGGCAAAGAGTAGAAAACTTCAGGGCAGCAGTTGTAATCCTTCAGAAATTCAGGAACTTTTTGTGTTTTTTTTAATGGAGCGATGATAACTGAACACCCTTGATTTCCGAGTATTGTGCAGCTAAATCTGTTATCCCATTGGGTAGGTTCATTTAAAGGTAGGTTTACGGTAATTTCTTGTATCCTTGACGATTCTCTAATTATTAAGATATTTTCTCCATACTTTCTTATTTTACACCCAGAAAGTGTACAGTTAACATTACTATCCTTTTGCAATATTCTATTAAATATTGCAATGAGGCTGCTGTACCTTGGTTTATAATGTTTACTGGCAATTGCCATTATAGAGTAAAGAAGAAGCCTCAAGGCTATTTCCTCTGGCAATTGATAAAATTCACTTAGTTTAATTTCAATATAACCAAGATCATGCACATTAACGCAGTCATTAAACGCAAGGCGTGTGTAGTGCATCAACGCTTTTGCAGCTCTTTTCATATGAAGGGCTGTGAGGCATATTCGCTCTGTTAAAATCTCTTGATTATCACTTGCTTTAAGTAAGTTACGGTATAAAGTTCGTCTGTATTTTAAGTCATGATTGCTTCTATCTTCGATCCATTTTAACCGATGAAGCTTAGCGTACTTTTCTATTTCACTACGACTAAAATTTAACAATGGCCTAAATATATAAATACCATTTAGGAAAGACTTGTAGTCCATTGATGATAATCCATCTACGCCACTACCTCGCTCTAATCTTAACAAGAACGTTTCTGCTTGATCATCTTTGTGATGAGCAACAAGTAAATATTTAACATTATTATTTTTACACCACTCTGCTAGTAACTTATACCGTGCTTTTCGTGCCTGTAACTGAATATTGCCTTTAATATTTTGCTTCTCCCAATTTAATATGAACGATTCCTTTGCTCCAAGTTCCTTTGCATAACTTACAACAAAATCAGCTTCTTTTTGAGACTCTGGACGTAATCCATGATTTACTGTTAATGCTATAGGAAGTGAAAGCTTGTTTTTTTTTGCCCAGTTAGTCATTAAGTGCAGTAAGACTATACTATCTACACCACCTGATACTGCAACTGCAACTTGATTGTTATAGAAAGCAAAACTATTAACCACATTTTGAAATAATAACTCTAATTCCATTATGTCTCTTGATGGCCAGACAGGTCAGATCTCTTACGTCATACCGCGACTTATTTGTGGTATATATAGATCCCGCTAACAAGCAACGAAATATGACAAGTTTGTCCTTTTTTGTCTACCCCAGTGCCCTTTCTTTATGTCATCCCAGTGTTTGACACTGGGATCCAGGTTTTAATGCAAGAAACTATTTCTTTATTCCAGAAAATGAAAATTCCACTCTACGATTTTTAGCATGCTCTTTTTCATATTTAGAATTTCTAGAATCATCTTTTACATTAACCAAAGGCTCAGTTTCACCTTTAGAAGCAGTTTTTATTCTGTTTTCTATGTAGGGTGTACAACTAACCATAAATTTTTTAGCTGCATCAGCCCTTCTAGCGCCTAGCGCAAGATTATATTCATGAGAACCACGGTTGTCAGTGTGACCAGTTAAAGTAACCTTCGCGTCAGGGTTATCTTGTAACACCTCCATTACGTCAAGTAATGCATCTGCACTTACTTCAGCAATACTAGATTCATCATAACCAAAGAAAACTCTTTTATCACCTATCTGCTTAACAACAGAATTTATTTTATTTGTTGTATTTGCTCCTTTTTTTGGGCAAGAACTTACACCAGTAAGTAATAAACAAAAACAGCACATTATAACCAGTCTACTCCACATTACTAAACCTCCATAAATTTTAAATAGTGCGTAACTTTAATTTCAGTAGCTAATATCTCTCCATATTGTAATGTAGTCAAGAGAAATAAAATACTAAATACTTTTTCTACAACCTTACAATTAATTTTCCTATAATATGCTGGACTCTGAGTAGAAAAATCCAATAAAAGAATAAAAAGTACAATTTTTTATTGTACTTTAAGCAAATATACTTTTAACTTTATTATT
>NZ_JAPQLM010000004.1:0-1472 GCF_028981765.1 Wolbachia endosymbiont of Drosophila seguyi | reverse complement strand
GAATAAGCTATTAAACTTGAAGCCAGATTCGATAAGAAGATCATTATAATAAGTAACAATATGAACTTTATAGCTGACTGCTTAAGATTGTTAACACTGCTAAAGATTAACGCAAAAATAATAAAAGGCATTATAAATAGCAAAACCTCTTTTATACTAAGGCTCGTTGAGTACAAGAAGGTTTTTACTTCCATTGGAACTAAATGACCAAAGAATGCAGCTGAAGTGATGACCGTGAGTAAGATTAATAGTTGTAGCACGTTCTTATATACCAATGTCCTATGGACATATATATGGTAAGTTAGTTGTTAAGTAAAGCAAAACTGTCTAAACTGCACAGCAAATGGTGTAATGAAAGTGGAATGACAAAAAAGAGTGAAATTAGCATTCACTTATTATTCGTGTCATTTTCAGTAAAAGCTTCTTCCCACGTGCCTTGAGTTGCTGCGCGGCTATACTCTGTTACTCTATTTTCAAAGAAATTCGTATGTTCAACGCCATTTAGTATTTCATCAAGCCACGGAATAGGATTATCATTGACATCATATATGGACTCAAGACCTAATTGCATTAACCGTCTGTTTGCTACGTAGCGTATGTAATTGCGCACTTCTTCTGCGGATAGTCCTTCAACATCTCCTAAATCAAAGGCAAGCTTTATGAATTCGTCCTCAAGTTCAACGATGGTGCGACATGCAGAATATAATTCCTCTTTAAACTCGTTGTCCCAAATTTCATTATTCTCTTTAATAAATGTATTAAATAACATGATAATTGAATTGGTGTGCAAAGTTTCATCACGGGCTGACCAGGCGATTATCTGCCCCATTCCTTTCATTTTTCCAAAACGTTGGAAATTGAGCAAAATTGCAAATGATGCAAATAACTGCAACCCTTCAGTGAATGCACCAAACACTGCTAGAGTTTTAGCTACATGTTTTTTATCGTGTTTTTTGCTTTCCTCGAATTCCAACATATATTCATATTTCTTTCTCATAGCATCATACTTTAAAAATGCTTGATACTCACTTTCTGGCATGCCAATTGTGTCTAAAAGATAAGAATAAGCTGCAATGTGTATGGTTTCCATATTGGAAAAGCTTGCAAGCATCATGCATATTTCTGTTGGCTTAAATATATTTGAATAATGCCTCATGTAGCAGTTATTTACTTCAATGTCTGCCTGAGTAAAAAATCTAAAGATCTGGGTTAGTAGATTTTTTTCTACACTTGAAAGTTTAGTTTTCCAATCCTTCACGTCATCAGCGAGCGGAACTTCTTCAGGTATCCAATGGATTCTTTGTTGCTGCAGCCACGCATCATACGCCCAAGGGTAATTAAAAGGTTTGTATATTGGATCTGCTTCTAACAATGACATAAGACACCTATTATTTTCTAAAGTAAATATTATATTAAGTGATATTGAGAATCAGTCAATTTAACTTTTTTGAAATTTGACGGCAGATAATTTA
>NZ_JAPQLM010000003.1:0-3799 GCF_028981765.1 Wolbachia endosymbiont of Drosophila seguyi | reverse complement strand
AAATAAAAAACGGCTCAAAATAACCAGACAATACAGTCCATAGAACAAATAAAATTATAAATGACAGAGAAAAAAACTTGATTTCCTTCCTAAAGTTGAGGTTTTTCATAGTCTGTAATATAACTTAAATGACTCTTTAAGGAAAGATAATAACGAATATTTAGGTTCTTGACTTCTATGTTAAAAGATATAACAACTAAGTTATGTATTTTAAGTGAGGAAGTTATGAAATATGACAAATTTATGGAAATATTAAAAAAAATAAATGACCTTTCAGATTTGAGCAAGGACAATATAGTTGAAAAAATAAAAGCTAAGTTACAAGAAGAAGATCCAGATTTATGTCAAGAGTGGGAAAAGAGTAAACCTGACAACGATAGTGGATCTGGCATAAATTACATATTTACTATATCTCGTGGTCAAAATTCTAAGGAAGTCAAATTGTTACATCTTGCTTCTTATTGGAACTGTGCAAATGTAGCAAAAGCTCTGATTGAAAACGGGGCAGATATTAATGCAGAACATGATAATAAAATTACTCCTTTACATATTGCTGCTCACTATGGCCACGAAGATGTAGTAACCATTCTAACTGGAAAAGGAGCAATTGTTGATGCAAAAAATGGTGATGGATGGACTTCTTTACATTTTGCTGTTGAAAAGAACCACGAAAATGTAGTAAACACTCTAATTGGAAAAGGAGCAAATGTTAATGCAGAAAATGATAAAGGATGGGCTCCTTTACATCTTGCTATTACAAATGGCCACAAAGAGATAGTACAAGTTCTATCAAAAGCAGAAGGAATCAACGTTGATGCAAAAAATAGTGATGGGTGGACTCCTTTACATCTTGCTGCTGCAAATGGCCGCGAAGATATAGTAGAAACTCTAATTGAAAAAGGAGCAGATGTTAATGCGAAAGATCATTATAAATGGACTCCTTTAACATTTGCTTCTCAAAAAGGCCATGAAGTGGTAAAAGGAGCTCTATTAAAGGCACAAGAGAACATCAAAGCTTTGCATTCAGCTGTTAAACATAATAATGAGGAGGAGGTGAAAAACCTATTAAATAAAGGAGTAAACGTTAATGCAAAAGATGATGATGGATGTACTCCTTTACATCTTGCTGCCAGAGAGGGCTGCGAAGATGTAGTAAAAACTCTCATTGCAAAAGGAGCAAATGTTAATGCAGAAGGTATTGTGGACGAGACTCCTTTACATCTTGCAGCCAGAGGGGGCCATAAAGATGTAGTAGACATTCTAATCGCAAAAGGAGCAACGGTTAATGCACAAAATAATAAAAGATATACTCCTTTACATATTGCTGCTGAAAAGAACCACATAGAAGTAGTAAAAATTCTAGTTGAGAAAGCAGATGTTAATGCAGAAGGTATTGAGGACAAGACTCCTTTACATCTTGCTGCTGCAAAGGGCCATAAGGATGTAGTAGAAACTCTAATTGCAAACAAAGTAAATGTTAATGCAGAAGATGATGATAGATGTACACCTTTACATCTTGCTGCTGAAGGGAACCACATAGAGGTAGTAAAAATTCTAGTTGAGAAAGCAGATGTTAATATAAAGGATGCTGATAGATGGACTCCTTTGCATGTTGCTGCTGCAAATGGCCACGAAGATGTAGTAAAAACTCTAATCGCAAAAGGAGCAAAGGTTAAGGCAAAAAATGGTGATAGACGTACTCCTTTACATCTTGCTGCTAAAAATGGCCACGAAGGTATAGTAAAAGTTCTGCTAGAAGCTGGAGCAGACCCTTCATTAAAAGATGTTGATGGAAAAACGCCAAGAGACCTCACTAAAGATCAAGGTATAATTCAGCTTTTAGAGGAAGCGGAAAAAAAGCAAACGTTAAAAAATGAGAATAAAAAAACGCCAAAGGATCTTACTGAAAATAAAGATGTAATGCAGCTTTCAGAGAAAAAGGAAGAAAAACAAATTGGAAAAAATGCAATTGTGAAAGAAAAAGAACAATCTGCAAAAAATGCAATTGTAAAAGGTGTTATTGTGTGTTTTGTAACTGCAGTGATAGTTGGTGTTGCACTTGCATTTGCTACTGCCCTATCTGTACCAGCAATAATTGGACTAGCTGCAGGATCTGCGTTCATAGTTGGTGCTGGTCAATATATAATGTCAAAGCCTAAACCTGAAATGAAAGAAGTAAAGGAACCTGTGCCTAGAGAGACAGAAAAAGCACTTACTTGATTTTTGTTATCCTGTTGCTATCAGACTAGCCTGGCACCTTATATTTATTGGGATAACTGTTTTATTATGAATTAAGTCAAAAACTCTGTAATATATTGAAGCTTAAAGATATCTTTAGATATGGAAGTTATTGCAGAAAATAGGAAAGCAAGGTTTGAATATTTCATCTTAGAAGAATTTGAAGCGGGTATGGTCTTATTAAGCAGTGAAGTTAAATCGCTAAGAGAAAGAAAAGTAAATATTTCCGACGCCTACGTTGTTGAAAAGAATAGCGAAGTATGGCTGCACAATATGCATATTGCAGAATATAAAGCTGCGAACCGAAAAAATCATAAACCAAAAAGGGAACGTAAATTACTCTTGCATAAAAAGGAGATAAATAAACTAATTGGTCAAATCAAGACTGCTGGGATAACTGTTGTGCCGCTTTCGGTCTATTTTAACGATAAAGGATTTGCAAAAACTAAAATTGCCATTGTAAAAGGAAAAAAACTCTACGATAAGAGAGCAACCATAAAACAGAGAGAGTGGGATCGTGAAAAAAGTAGATTGTCTAAGAATAATTTATAGCAAAATATGTCTTTAAATCCAGTAATTTTCAGCATCGGTCCTGTTTCTATATATTGGTATTCCTTAGCCTACGTTTTGGGTATAGTGTTTGCATATTGGTATTTACATAAGCTAGATGACCAAAAAATATTTACTAAGAATTTTTACGATTCGTTATTAACAGCCACTATTGTAGGTATTATCCTTGGAGGTAGACTTGGCTACGTATTGATATATGATCCAGTTCTTTATATAAGCAACCCTATTGAGATATTGAAGACCTGGGAAGGAGGGATGTCATTTCATGGTGGTGCTATAGGAGTTTTGCTTGCAGTAATAATTTCGTGTAAAAGACATAATATCCCTACATTTTATGCACTGGACCTAGTTTCTTGCGGAGTTCCCATAGGTTTATTTTTAGGTCGCATAGGCAATTTTATAAACGGAGAGTTATTTGGCAGAGTTACAACTATGCCATGGGGTATGGTATTTCCAGAGAGTGGTGATAATTTGCTGCATCATCCAAGCCAGCTTTATGAGGCACTTTTTGAAGGACTGCTACTTTTTGCAGTTGCAAATTCACTGTTTTTCTTAACTAGAATAAGACTGTATCACGGTGCGTTAACTGGTATTGCAGTTATGTGGTATGGAATAGCACGTTTTTTCGTTGAGTTTTTTCGCGAACCAGACTATCAAATTGGCTATTTGTGGCTTGATTTAACTATGGGGCAGTTGCTTTCTATACCTATGGTTTTGCTAGGAATGCTTGTATATCTAGGCGCATTAAATTTAAAATTTAATACGAAATCTGTCACATAGAGAAAAGGTGAGTTCAATAGAAAAATGTAGCCAGAAGCCCCACATTATGCACAATTGTACGAATTTTCTGCGTTGCAGTAGAGTGAATCGGTGGGCTTTGTTGCATCGCTAGCTATGATGGATTAAAGATAAAAAAGGTGTAGAATATCAGTAGCTTATTATTCTGGTATTTATAACAAGAACGGTCAGTGAATACCTAAATTTGAGTAAA
>NZ_JAPQLM010000002.1:0-1860 GCF_028981765.1 Wolbachia endosymbiont of Drosophila seguyi | reverse complement strand
GCCTATATGTTCAGAACTTGAGAAGTTAGTTTTATACTTAGGGGAGAGAAAAGACCTAAAACTTACTGATATAGAATTATGCTTTTCAACTTCCGGCAACGACTATGCTACACTTGATGATCTATGCTCTGCCATAGCAAGTAAAGATATGTCGCGTTTCATTAGAATTTCTGATGCATTGATATCGCAAGAAAATTTTTCACCGATAGCACTAATTCGCATTATATCAAATTATTTCCTACGCCTTGAAAACGTTTTGCTGTCAGTGCAAGGTGGAATGAGTGAGCAGGCTGCGATTGATCAGCTAAGCCCTCCATTGTTTTTTAAACAATTGCAGAGTTTTAAATCTCATTTGAAAAGTTTGCAACTTTCAGAACTTAAGAAGATCTTGGAAAAATTGATAAGCTTAGAAGTTACCTGTAAAAAAACTGATTTAGATCATAAAATGATTTTTCAACATGCACTGACAGGTAGCTGACTACTCGGATCCAGCCTTTCTTATAATTTCATCAAAATGTTGTATTTTAACATAAAATAGCTGCTTTTATGCCTACCAAAATTCATTCTTTAGTGTGTGTCTCATAAGTATTCTTTGCTAATAGGATATTTTCGAATATAATTGAATATAACTAGATAAAAATACAGATATGTTTGACATTTCAAAAATTGTAATAACACCTGAAATGTTAAAATTAGTTGCTGAAATTGATGAATTTAAAGGAGCATGGCAATTGTTTGGTAATTTAGCTCCAGAACGTTTACAAATGCTCAAGAAAATTGCAACAATTGAAAGTATTGGTTCTTCTACTCGTATTGAAGGGGCAAGATTATCAGACCGTGAAGTTGAGCAATTACTATCCAAACTTGATACACGCTCATTTCGTTCTCTAGATGAACGAGAAATAGCCGGATATGCGTATGTGTGTGAAGAAGTATTTCAAAACTTTAACAAGATGCCATTTACAGAAAACACTATAAAACAGTTTCACATCTGGCTTTTACAATTTTCATATAAAGATCAAAGGCACATGGGAGAATATAAAAAATTCCCCAATCATGTTGAAGCGTTTGATGAATCTGGAAAAAGCTTGGGCATAGTTTTTGAAACAGCCTCTCCATTTGAGACAGCAACACAAATGCAAGAACTTATTTATTGGACTAGCCAGCAATTAGAGGTGAAATCGTTACACCCTCTATTAATTATTGGCATTTTTATAGTTACTTTTTTAGCTATTCATCCCTTCCAGGATGGAAATGGCAGATTATCACGCATTCTCACAACTTTCTTGTTACTAAAGTTAGGGTATATCTATGTACCTTACAGTTCCCTTGAAAGTATAATTGAAAGTAATAAGGAGAGTTACTACTTAGCTTTGCGTCGTACTCAACAATCCTTGAAGACGAGCAGCTATGATTTTAATCCATGGCTTATATTCTTTTTAAGGTCACTACAAAAGCAAAAATTTCATCTTGAACAAAAGGTGTCACATGAAAAAGTGTTAAATCTCTATTTACCACCACTTTCTGCTAAAGTATTAGCACTACTCAGCAAACATGGACGTCTTACAATTAAGGATTTGGAAAATATTACTAAAGCAAACTGCAATACCTTAAAGAAGCACGTATCTAATCTCGTAAAGAGTAATCACATCACTCAGCATGGAAAAGGCAAAGCAACCTGGTATGTAATATAGAGCTCAATAGGATATGTATTCATTTTGAATTGTTAAATTATTCAGCTATAGAATATAGATCACAGCTGTACAAACATTGTAGTTTGAGCCCACTAGATCCCAGTGCCCTATTCTTGTCATCCCAGTGCCCTATTCTTGTCATCCCAGTGCCCTATTCTTGTCATCC
>NZ_JAPQLM010000001.1:0-7809 GCF_028981765.1 Wolbachia endosymbiont of Drosophila seguyi | reverse complement strand
TACTTGCAGCTAGACACAATTTGAAATAATTTACACTATAAAGTTAAGGAACGAGATCCCAGATACAAGTGTCTGGGCACTGGGATGACAGGAGGGGGGGTTGGAATGACACCAGTATGGTTATTAATTGAATAAATAACCTCCTTATTTTCAGAAATCATTGGCAAACAAATGTGATGCCATATGTTTTTTGGCTTAGATAAGAGGTGCCCAGTTAAGTCTTCCAGGTGGAGCCTATGCATCACAAGCACAATTACTCCTTTTTTTCTATCGTTGAGTCTCGTTACTAAAGTCTGATCGAACCAGTTTGTGGCACGTTTTCTAAATGTTTCACTCAAAGCTTGAGCAGGGTTAAGCGGATCATCCACAATAATAGAGTCACCACCTTCACCGGTTAATGTTCCTCCAACTGATGTTGCGATTCTGTATCCTCTCTGCACTGTTTGGAATTTATATTTAGTGTTCTGGTCTTTGGATAGTTCTACCTCTGGAAATAGTTCTTTATACCAATCAGATTGCATTATGCACCTGGTATCAAGCGAATGTTTTTCACTAAGCAACTTAGAATAACTTGCAACTATTATTCTTGCAGTTGCCCAGTATCCATGCGGGCCACGCAACACTCATACATATGGACTTCATTGAACGCGGAGGCATATTGAATATTATGCGCCTTACTTCCCCAGCATTCGCTGCTTCCAGCCTTTCTGCTATGACTTTTATGTACTGATAATCATTATACTCACATCCCGGCACCACTGTTTGCAAGCACAGTTCAATGAATTTTAGAAAATTTATATTATCCATATGTGTATTTTAGTGAATGGAATGTAGACTTTAATAGTTTTGATTTGTCTTGTAAGATTGAGGTGTTACAGTGACAGGCTTACAATGCTGCTAATTTAGTAAATAACCTACGAGTGCTATTTCTTCAACTTTATCGAAGTAAAGAATTGATTTCCATTGCGGTAAATGAGCAACATTATTGAATCTTTACCGTTTTTCTTTACTGCTGAATCAACTTGTTTTTGAAAATCATTAGTATTTTCTATATCGGTTCCATCTAATTGGATAATAATGTCTCCTTTTTTAATACCACGCAACGTGGCATTACTGTTACTATCTACATTGGTAACTATCACACCTTTTGTAGGTACATTATTTTTACTTTCTTTTGATTCTTTTGGCAGATTTGAAACAGTTAAACCGGTTACATAATCAGATGTTGATTTATTTTCTTCTTGATTGTTATCTTGGCCATCATTTGTAGATTCTCCGATCACAACTTTAATATTAACCTCTTTGCTCTTTCTAAGTAACTTAACTTGCACTTTTTTCTCAGGTCCAGCTCTTGAAACCATTTGAGGTAATTGTGTCATTCTATCGATTTTTTTACCGTCAAATTCTAATAATATATCACCTACTTTAATCCCACCTTTTTCTGCAGGACTATCCTTTACTATACTTGCAACTAATGCGCCTTTTATATCTTTTAAACCCAAGGACTCAGCAAATTCTTTCGTTATAGGCTGAACTTGCACACCAAGCCAACCATGTTTTATTTTTTTGCCACTTTTTAATGTGTCAATAATTGACATAGCTAAATTAGATGGTATGGCAAAACCTATACCCACGTTGCCGCCAGACTCAGATGGAGAATAGATAGCAGTATTAATACCTATAACTTTTCCATTTAAATCAAATAACGGTCCTCCAGAATTACCCCTATTAATTGCAGCATCAGTTTGAATAAATTCATTCATAGTGCCAATACTAATGTCCCTGGACCTTGCAGATATAATTCCTGTGCTTACAGAGCCACCCAAACCAAATGGGTTACCTATTGCCATAACCGTATCACCAACCCTTGCTTTATCAGAATCACCAAATGCAACAGAAGAAAGATCTTTATCAGAATTAATCTTAAGCACAGCAAGATCAGTTCTTGCATCATAGCCTAAAACTTCTGCTTTGAAATAAGTATTATCGTTCATAGTAACTGTGATATCTTTGGCGTTTTTAATAACGTGATAATTGGTTACTATAGTTCCACCTTTATCTATAATAAACCCAGAACCAAGCAACACCACCTCTTTGTTAACACTAGGGCCCCTATCCATAAAAAACTGATCAAAATGCTCAAAAAACTCTCTAAAATCATCAAAAAAATTATTTCCTGGCATAGATGGAACTCTAGTTCTGCTGTTATTTTCTTGTTTGATGATTTGTTCGCTTGAAATATTTACAACCGCAGGAATGAGTTCTTCCACTAAATCGGCAAGTCCTTGATTACAGTTGCATGCAGTAGTGCTAGCATCAACGACCTTTTTTGCATTCCAATCAAACATATTAGCATACGAAGAAAACGCAATTAGAAAATATGCAAATATAGATAAAATAAATGCCTTACTTTTCATAGACTATTTCCACCCCTTATTTAAAATATCTAAAAAGTTATTGTTTGGTGAAAGTACAAATTTAGTATTATTTTCGGCAAATGATTTACTGTAAGCGCTCATAGAGCGATAAAAGTTAAAGAACTCTTCATCGACCTTAAATGCCTCATTATAAATTCTAGTTGCTTCAGCATAACCACGGCCCCTTATTTCGTACGATTCTTTTACTGCACTGGAGATAATTTCCCTTTTTAATTTATCAGCTTTTGATCTAACTTCCTGCCCAGCTTGCTCTCCTTCTGCTCTAATTTCTTTTGCTTCTTTTTCCCTTTCAGTTTGCATACGGCGAAATATTGCAGAACTATTTTCTTCTGGTAAGTCTGCTCTCTTAATTCTTACATCTATTATTTCTATGCCAAATTTTTCAGCTTCAGAATAAACTCCACGCTGAATCAATTGCATAACCTCTGATCTTTTTTCATTCAACAAGCTAATCAACGAAAATCTGCCTATATTTTCTCTTATGTGTGCTTCTATAACCGGATATAATCTTCTAACCAGACCTGATTCATTCCTCACAGCCTGGTAAAAAGTAACAGGATTTGTTATTTTATATTTTGCATACGCATCTACTATAATACGTTTTTGATCCGCTGTTATCACTTCCCTTGGGATCTTATCAGGACTTAAATCTAAAACTCTTTTATCAAGAAACTCTACACTATTTATGAATGGCAACTTAAAATATAAGCCACTTTCCCTAACATCCCTTACAACTTTACCGAGTTGTATAACTATCGCTTGCTTTGTTTCTTGCACAACAAATATTGAATTAAATAAAACAATCAATAAAACAACAAATACAGAAACAAAAACAATTTTAATATTACTACTCATGGTTATTTTCCTAAATTTGTAAGAGGTAAATAAGAAAACATACCTTTCAGATCATCAGTTACGACAACTTTCTCTACCTTACTGAAAATATTTTCCATAGTTTCAAGATAAATACGATTCTTAACGAGAGAAGGATTCTGTCTATATTCCTCATAAAGAGATAAAAAGCGATTTGCATTACCTTTTGCTTCATTTATTATTTCATTTTCATATGCTTGTGCATCTAATTTTATCTTTATCGCTTCACCCTTTGCTCGAGGTATAATATCATTATTATAAGCATATGCTTCGTTTATAGTACGCTCTTTGTCTGCACGAGCACTTTGTACATCTCTAAACGAACTAATTACTTTTTCTGGTGGATCAATTTTTTTCATTTGAACAGATAAAATCTCTATACCCATTTGGTATCCATCAAGAATCTGCTGCAATAGAATTCTAGTATCTCTAGAAATTTCTGGTCTGCCTTGACCAAGTGCAAAAGAGATCGTATTTTTACCTATTATTTCTCTCATGGCACTTTCAGCAGCATTTTTAACACTGAAACCGGGTTTGTAATCCCGCACTTTGAATAAATAGTCCTTAGCATCTCTAACGCGCCACTGAACCTCGAAGTTAACGTTGACTATATTTTCATCTCCAGTTAGCATCACGCCTTCACCGCGATCTGTATCTCGCCCATAAGAACTACTTACCCCAATTTCTTCACGATTTACTTCCTTAACGTTCACTTTAAAAACCTTGCCAATAGGGTAGGGGAAGTGATAACGCAAACCAGGTGTTTCTGTATTAGAATATTCACCAAAGGTAAGTTCTATACTTTCTTCACTAGGATGGACAATATAAAAGCCAGTGCAAGCATAGAACAGCAAAATAATGAAAATGATGAAATAAGGTTTTTTGCCCCTGTTTCTGGTTAATCCATTAAGAAAGAACCTTATATCAGATACAGCTTTACTTAAAATATCTTCATTATCAGGAGTTTTGTTCCCTACCGGTTTCTTTCCCAGATTCCAAGGATTATTATCATCAAACATAATGATTGATTCTATAATTAATACGCTAATATTACTTCTTTAATAAGAAAATGCAAACATAAATTGCTATTTTATTTACAAATTAATCATCAGGATGGAAAACATGATCGTACACTTCCTTTTCTCTATGTAATATGGTCGACTCTATGGAATTTTCTGGCTTTTTTTTGAATTCTTTGTTGTCACTCTTTAAGTGCACTACGTCTTTGTGAAAATGGGAATTATACCTAAATAGTAAAGCTATTATTATTAAAGTTATAACAGCCAAAAAGATGAGTGTTCTTTTTCTATACTTCATAAATGCTGCAGCTTCTTGACCTAATTTTCTATGTTACCACAAAACACGTCAAGCGAAATTATTTGAAGACAAATAAATACTGGCAATCAATTTAACACTAACTTAAGAATCAAGGAATACAATTATAATATATTTAATTAATAGTGAGGTTTAAAATGTTACGTAATGAAAAAAATTCAAATTCTGTTGGAACTCAACAAAACCAACCAGAAGATAGTTTTGATTTGAATAAAACGATGCAAAATCTACCAAATTCAGATATTGCTAATGATCACAAGAAGCTAAAAGAAAGAATGACTGACCTGTTAAAAGGAGATACAGAATTCTCTAAGATGAAACAAGGAGATAAGATTCTTGTAGTAAGTACAGCAAGTGGATTATTTACGGCAGTACTACCACTTTTGGCAGTTGGTGCAACACTTGCTATACCGGGTGCTATAGTTGGTCTTGCTTTATATTTCGCTGTAAAAGTCGCTGTAAAAGCAGTTCAATCTGGATATAAAGGGCTCAAGTGGTCAGCAGAAAAAACAGTTGATGGGGCGAAATATACTGCTGGGAAAGTTAAGGACGCATCAACATACGCTGCCGGAAAAGTTAGAGATGGTGCTATGCATGTTAAAGATAAGGTGAAAGAAGGTTATGAACATTCAGTAGATTCACTGAAAAAAGGCGCTAGTTTTGTAGGCGAAGGAGTGGCAAATAAGTTCCATAAGGCATCTGGTGAGACGGACTATTTAGATAAGGTAAAAAGGTTTACTCCAGATGCAATTAAGAAATCTGACGAAATAAGAAATGATATGAAAGCAATTTTTGCTGATAAAGGAAATAATTCTGGGTTAGTGAAAAATATACTTTCTGGAATATCGTCAGAAATTGATTTAAAAATGGCAGAGAAGGCAAAATCAGGGGAGATTGAACATACTTCTGGATGGCAAGTACAGAAAGAATTCATTAATAATTTAAATGAAAAAAGCTTGCATAACTTGTTAACACAAAGGTCATTACCTAAAGGTAGTTATTTCATCGACAGTGTTTTCTCTGAACATCACGATGAAATTAAGAAGGTTATTAAAGAATGTAGAGAAAATCATTTGTACTCAAGCGTAAGCAATATGTTTGACAGAGCAGAGAAAAAAGCTAACAGGCCTTCTGTCAAAAGTTTAACTAGGTCTGTGTCATCATCATTCTCTTCACTGGGAAGAAAAGGCTCTGAACAATCTAACAGCTTGTCAAAAAGCAATTCACTAAATTCTATAGGAACTGAAAGTACTGCTACTGTCTCTGATTCAGATTCTCAGAACTTTGCAACAGTCCGTAGAAGCAATTCATCTAGTAGCTTAACTCCTAAGCTTACTCCAGTTGCTCCACCAGAACTACCTAGAAGCGCCTCATTGACTAACTTAAATGGACAAAGTTCTTTCAGTGAAGATGTTCTCAGTGATCCTATTGTGGAGCAAAACCTGGATAGTTTGAGTAACAGAACTCTCACTCACAGTAATTCTACTGATAGTGGAATGGGTTCTGGTTCTTCTACGCTAACAAGAAAACAAGTTCTTCCTTTAAAAGAAGAATTTGACAGAGAACTCGAAGAAAAGTTGGCAAAACGACGCGCATCTCTAGATCAACCTAGTGCAGAACCTGTCAACTCAAGAGCTACAGCAACTCCAGGAACAGTGTAATAAGTAAAACTTCTACCTTCTCCAAAAGGATGTTACTCAATGAGTAACGTCCTTTTTTTGTTTTTAAACTATAGAAAAATCCTAGATCCCAGCGGTATGCGTACAACCGTATGAACATTGTGATTTCTCTGCTAGGAAAGGTGTCATCCGAGTAGCTGACACTGGGATCCAGGAAAGTTTGCTTGTTTACAAGCAAACTAGCATAGGAAGTGGTTACAACGTTTTCGATGAGATTATATGGAAAACTGGATTCCAGTGTCAAGCACTGGAATGACATCACAGGGGCACTGGGATGACACCTTTACGTTTGAGGCAAACTAGCTATAACACTTAACATACTACCTTTGCAAACAAATGTTCATACAGTACGCGCTGGCGTTATTTTCTCTTGATGAATAAATCTCGGTAGAGTATAGTAGCAATGCATTTATGTAGCTACTAATGAATAATTTAGTTTTGGTTTATACAACTTTTTCAAATTTTGAGGAGGCTAAAACTGTTTCTGAAGAATTGTTAAACGAGAAATTAATTGTATGTGTAAATATATTTCCCGAAGTGAATTCTCTGTATTTATGGGAAGGTAAAATTAGTAATAGTTGTGAAGTAGTGGCAATTATGAAGAGCAGGAATGATCAAGTTGATAAAATTGTAGAAAAAATCGAAGCAATGCATTCTTATGATCAGCCAGCTATTGCTGTGATGCCCATAGAAAAAGCAAATAAATCTTTTACTAATTGGGCTAATAGTGTTATTGATGTAAGTAGTATTGGGGTGTAGCCAAGTGGTAAGGCAGCGGTTTTTGATACCGCCACGCGAAGGTTCGAATCCTTCCACCCCAGCCATATTGAAGTGGGTGTGAAATGATATCACTTTTCTATAAATTAAGATTATTGAATTATATATTAGGTAGTCTAAAAGATATAATTGTGAAACTGTTTCTCTTCACAATGTATCTTTACACATTCAGCATTGTGCTCATGTTTCTCAGCAATGGTTTTTGGTATGCTGTAGAATTTTGCTCTTTCAAAAATGCGTTTTACCGTTTGTTTCAATATTGCAAGTGGTATTATGAAAATAGGGAAGATCTCGGTTACGGAATTTCTATTCGAATATTAGTGGCGTTTCTTACTCCGCATTTTCTCTATAAATTATTACTTGGCACAGGCTGGAAGTCCTTTTTAAAGGAAAAGATAATACAGATACTCAACACAAGAAGAAAAAAGGGTAGTGAGTTCAGTAACAGTAGCAAACCAAGTGGCAGTAGTTATAGTGATAAGAATAATTACAGCAATAACAGTGGTAACAATGAGCGTCAAGCTCAAGATGCAAAGCGAAAAGTAAACATGATAAAGCAGCTATTAATCAAAGATATAGAGGCAACTATAGATAGGAGATTGAATTATATTTTTTTCGGTAAAAGGAGTAAACCTCGTTAAGAGGTTGTCCGGAAACTAGTAAATTCAAGCATATTCCCTCTTTAACATAACCCTACTCATAGCTAG